>JADZDJ010000226.1 GCA_020851115.1 Pirellulales bacterium | reverse complement strand
TCACTCTTCAATGGACGTACCCCGTTTTCCTGCCTCCCCTGTTCTTGCCCAAGGGGGCTCAGGCCGTGGTTTCGCCGGCTGATTGTTGTCCAGGCAGTGTCGGCAATTCATTGCTCATTGGTTGCGTCTGCGGCGAACCAGCCACCGCGCCGCTCATGCACGAACCACGCGAAAACTACCGAAAGCGAATGGCTGCTCGATGTTATGAAACTTTAAGTGCCATTCGTTCCTGATACCTTTCCCTTGCCCATTGTCTGAGCGCTGACATTTTGCCCAATGCTTCTTCCAGGCCCAGGTTGGCAACCAACCTGGGCCACCCGCGTCCCCTTTCCTTACCAAATGACACCTAGAATTCAGCAAGTTGTTTAAGTGATTTAACCGCAGTTTCCGGGAAAAGCCAATTGAGCTTCGACAAGCGGCCCGCGAGCCATTGGCGCTTGATGTTTGGCTGTTGTGCGACCCATTCGACCGTGGCGCTGCTATCGCGCTCGCGATTGGCCGAGCGTTCGAGTTGCTGCAAGCGTAGCATGAGTTGCAACAGTTCGCCGAGCTCGCCGGATTGGACGGTAGCCGCGAGTTCCTTCGCATCTTCGCGGGTTTGGACGTCGCGTAGGCCGCTGATTCCGACCGTGAATGGAAATATCTTTGTATCGGGCTCGGCTTTACGCGCCGCATCGAGGCGCGACCACCGCCGAAGCGCTTCGAGCTCGCGCGGATCTCGCGGCGTAATCGTCGTCAACCCGGAGTCCGAGTTAAGCACGATCCTCCCGATGTTGCTCCGGCAACTGATCAGGACACTACCTCGGGCTTCTACACCGGTCCAGAACGGATGGCTGAGGCGATCGATTTTTGGGAGGGGAACATGAAGATAGTACTGTCGTGAGCGACCCGGAGCATAATTGTGCATCCGGTAAACGCCTTCACCGAAGAGCGCAGGGTTAACGGTACAATCGGTGCTGACGTCGAGTTCCCTATCGGTGGCCGTCATGGCGACATTGTTTTCATCGAATGGCGGCGCGCGGACGAGCGAGGTTCCCCGGTTGACAACGCGAAGCCGAATATAGATCGGATCGCCATAGACGATCTTGGGCGGGAATGAGCGGAATTCAAAATTCAACTCCTCGACGTGCGCAGGCTTTGTATCGTCCGGAGGCACCTGCTGAAGCAAGAATGGCGTGATCGCGAGCGCGCCTGCGACGACGATTACAATCATAGTGGGTACCTCAGTCGCTGGATGACCAGAATTTGAAGGGGCATGAGCGGTGGCGCGGGGGCGCGCATACTGTCCACAGTTGGTTTCGCCAAAATTCCGTCATCGGCCGCAGGGTAGGCTGGGTTGCCATGTCGGCCAAGGAATTTATGTAGAACCTCGTGGGCCGTCACAAGACTGAGCCCCGCGTCGAGATCGAAGCCCCAATCGACTGAGCAGTCGCGAATCGTTTCCCAGAAGACATAGATCGAATGACTAGCGTTGTCACTACCGGGGACGCCCGATATTCCCAACAACCCTCTTTCAAAGTTCGTATCGTGATCCCAGTCCTCACTGTATTCATAGGCCCCCACTGCACGGACGACCCAGAAGCCTTGTTCGCTGTACTCATCGCGGCCGGCCGTATCCCAATTGCCGCCGGCCTGCAATATGTAGTGTTGGAAGGGAATTTCTCGTGTTTCGTTGAATTCGTCGGGCAGAGACCGAACCTCAATGTGAGCAGCCGATACAAGGTCCCTGAGCGTGCCGATTTCGGGGCTCGCTGGCGCAGCTGATTCATCATCGCCGTCGAAAACCTCACCAGCGCCAGGAGCACCCATGTGGTCCAATTCGACCCACAACGTGCGCCATACTTCGAGGACCGCGCTGACGCGATTTCCAGGGTATGCTTGTTCCACTCCACGCACGAAAACAACCGGCGACGTCGCATAGTCGCTGTCGAGGGAAACTCGTCCCAGATCATTGTGGGGGCTAACCACGACCTCGAAGTTATTTCCAGGTTGCGGCTCTGTGATGTTCCGAACGACCGATCCGGTGGTTTGTCCGGACGCAATCGGTATAGTGAAATTCTCCTCATCGATGCCGATCGCGTGCTTGTACGGCGGCGGCGGGTTCAAACTACCCGCGTTGTTGTCATCCCCTTCTGGTATCCAGCCGACGTCCATGCCAATTTCCGTGTCATTCGGGTCCGCCGCCCCATACTGAACATTGTCGGGGTCGAGCACGCGCGCGTGAATCGTTACCGAGTCCGGCAGAGGCATTGCGATGGTTACTTCCACAGAGACACGATCATGCAGCGGTCCAAACAAGGGAGGTGTGCATTCCGGTGTGTTCCGTTCGGGGTAAATCTTCATCCCGTCCACGAGGTTCGTCTGACCATCGCCCGGATCGAAGCCGACCCAAGTTACCGAGACAATCGCGTCTCCAACGCGCTGTTGGCCGTCGCCCTGCACTTGTAGGAAGCCGGGCAGGGTAGCGATGGGATAGATATACCAGAACCCTACGCCAGGCGAGCCGATTGCAGGCCCCGCGCCTTGCGACATCGCAAATACTTGACCATTGCCAATCGGCTCGGATTGTCCGACGTATGGCTCGGCATACCATGCGATCGATTCAACCTGGGAAGCGGCTGCTGCCGGGACGACCTGCGTGCTCCAGCGATGCTCATCGTTGCCCCAAAGCGGATAACTTTCGGGACGCCATATATCGGGATCGTCGCCCCACCATTGCTCTTCGACATCCATGCCCACGAGATGCACGCCTAGGGGGAATATGTCCACGTTCGCCGTGCTCTGTTGGCCCTGGTCGTCTGCCGCCGCGTAGGTAAACGCCTGACTTTCCTCCGGGTAATTCGGATCGCGAATGAACGTCAGGTCATCGATTTGCCCATCCGAGTCGTAAATCGCGTTCACGACACCGTGCGCTGGCTGAGTAAAGAAGGCGATGTGCAGGTTCTGCGGGCCCCAGTGGTCGTTGCCGAGCACGCCGAGCACGACGGGATCATCGTTCGTAACGACGGTCGCGTCGTCGTTCGCCTTGATGCTCGCGTCGTTGATGTACATCTCGGCATACGGGAAATCGGGATTGGCCCAGGCGCCCCCTTGCACATCCGTGATCTGAAGGCGATAGGTTTTGGCGTCGCTCTGAATGATGTCGTCGTGCAAAAGGTGAATGGAGAAGGGATCGCTATATTCCGCGTTGGCGGCGATCGTCACGATGAATGTGCCGCCTTGATAATCGATGCCGTCGCGGGCCGTGCCATCGACGGTTTGAACTGTCAACGTCAGCGCGCCTGGGCCGCTGTTTAGACTGCGGCCGACCATGACCGTCACGGTCGTGCCTTCTAAGTCATCGGGCGAAATCCACCAATGATCGGCCACCGGCTGTCGAGAGTCGCCGTCCTCCAACATGACGTCCGCTTGCGCATCGCCGTCCAGCGTGTCGTTCCCCGGACCACCGAAGAGCGCGTTGACACCCTCGCCGGCGATCAAATAATCGTCCCCCTCGCCTCCATTGAGCGTATCATCGCCGGCGTCTCCGTACAGCAGATCGTCGCCGTTGTCGGCGTTGATTGTGTCGTTGCCGCTGTCGCCGTGCAGTTCGTCGTTCCCCTCGCCCCCGCTGATTTCGTCATCGCCGTCGCCGCCGTCGATCGTGTTCGCGAGGGTGTTGCCGGTCAGGACGTCCGCATACGCCGAGCCGACGATGTTCTCTATTGAGGTATTTCCGCCTGTGGCGATGAACGTGTCACCCTCGGCATCGCCACCGGCCCCGAAGTAGCCACTGCTCAGATTGGCCGTGACGCCAGCGACCGAGTCGCTGTAATCGACGGTGTCGGTTCCATCGCCCCCGTCGAGCGCATCGCCGCCCGCTGCGCCGGTAAGCGTGTCGTTGCCATCGCCGCCGTTCAGGTTGTCGTCGTCCATGCCGCCATCGATCAAGTCGGCGCCCCCGCCGCCGGTCAACATATCGTTCCCCCAGCCGCCGAAGAGCCAGGCGATGGCGCCGTCGGCCGTTACCACATCGTTGCCGCCGTGGGTGCGGATGTGGATTTGGTCGAGGGCCAGGGCGGTGTAGTCGATCGCGCCCAGGTTCAGGTAGTCTTGGATGGCCTGGACGTCGGCAACGGTCACTGGGCCGTCGTTGTTCACGTCTTGCGGTAACGCGGGATTGCGCCACGGCGCTCCGACGGCCCCGCTGCCGCCGCCAACGTAGTCGATCACCTGATTGGCATCGACGACCGACAGCACGCCGTCGCCGCTGACGTCGTACCAATAATCGTAGGCGGTGCGTGGGCTCGTCAACATCCGCTCGCCCGTGGCATT
>JADZDJ010000225.1 GCA_020851115.1 Pirellulales bacterium | reverse complement strand
TTTGGGCCGACTAATTGCAGACCCAGATATTCGCCGATTTTGTCGCTGGCCTCTTGTCCCAGGCCACAAATTTTGTTTACGAACCGCGACAACTGCGCTTCACTAATTCCCGTGTCTTTTGAGATGCGATAGCGAGAAACGTCGGCGTTCAAAATTGCTTCTCGCAATTGCTGCGAAAGTAGCTTCGGTTTGTTGGTCATAATGGCATTCTAGAGAATACTTACGTAAATGTCAAGTGCATGGGTTTCACTCCGCTTTGCCAAAATTGGCAGCCACCATTTTGCGCCTATTGCGTCCGGGCGGGCCGGTTTGAGTTTTGATGCGTTCTCAAATCGGAACGCGCTAATCGCTCGCCGGCCCTCGTTTGGCTTGTGTCGCGGTGGCCGAATTAAAGTATCGTTTTCGTTGTCGGGGGCGGATTTTCATTGGTCAAAACCCTTGCTGGTAATAGCCGTTGCTTTGGTGGTTTGGGCAATCTGGAACATCGTTGGATAGATTGAACAACCCGTTTTCTTCACACACCGGAATTTTGGCGTTCTTGGGTTTTGGCGTTGTTGAATCGGGTGTTTTTCCCGAGAAATTCGCAACATTGCCAACATCGCCATAATTCCCGCGTGAGGCTTTTGGCAATGTTGTTTTTGGCAATGTTGGAAGTCGCCAAACCCAGGGTCCGGGAATTCTCTCTCGATAGCACTCCACGCCGAGAACGGCCTTGGCACGATCCAGGCTGCGGGCCGAGATTAAGTGACCATTGGTGGCCTCGTCCTTGATATCGTTGGCTGGCCTTGGGCCATTGGCCAACGCCTGTTGCAGAAACCACACCGCGCTATCGCGGCCTTCGGCCGGACGCCCTCGCGGCTTGGTTGGCGATGTCAGCGATTCGTCGGCAGTGACATCATCAACGGGTTCGGCACTCCAAGCCACGCACGGTACGCCGCCATCGCCGTATTTTGTAGCGAGCGTAAACGACAATCCTGATAGATCGTTACCTAAATTATTTTTAATGGGCAGAAACAACCGGCGGCGCTTTTCCTCGTCACGCGCGTCCTTCGTCACCGCCCAGACAGCCCTAGCGGCAGCCGCGAAGGCCAAGCTGCCCATACAGCGGTAAATCGCCTGTCGCTCGCTTTTACTTAGATGTGTTATGCCAAGGACGGCAAACTGTCTACGTTCAGCAAGCTCAGCCAAAGGGGCAATTACACTTCGGACTTCGGCATTTTTGTGGCTGTCAGTTTTTCCCAGAAAGGCGGGGAAGGGGTCAACGATCAGCAACCGGCAATCGGGCGCAAAATCTATTGCGGCTTCCACCGTGGAAAGATCGCGAGATAGGTCAACGCCACGCTGGTAGCTGCCCTCGTCGTCGGTTGCGGCCACACCTTGCAGTGCAATTATCCGTCTTACGTCCGCGCCAGCGGCATCCAATCGCGGCCGGATCGTATCCGCTAAACCGTCTTCGCAAGTCAAAACCACTACCCCGCCATGCGGGGCGCACTCGTCGCTATCCGGCCAAGACGCGCCGGTTGAAACTCGCGCCGCGATGTCCAAACTCAGAAAACTTTTGCCCAGGCCAGGATCGCCGGCAATCATTGTCACCTTGCCCAGCGCAATGCGGCCGGGCCAGAGCCACGACACCTCCTCTGGCTCAACGTCTGACAGAGATTGAATGATTGGCTTGCGTGCCGGTTTATCGCCCGCGTCGGCGGTTGAGGCCGCGCTGCGAACCGCTTCACCAAACCCGTCGCGGACGAACGATAGCGCATCTTCAAACGACTCAAATTTACTGGCGTTCGGCAGCGAGCTGGTTACAGCTTGTAAAAACTGCTTTGCTTGCCAGCTTTGAAAAACGTCAAATTTTTCTTGGGCCAGCAGTAGGTCCCCTTGGAACGCCCGCACCAGCCTCTTGCCCGATGGCTCAACGGGGCCGATGGTGAACTTAAGGGCATTATTTGCCTCGCTCATCGCGTCACCTCCTCGCCGGCGAAAGCGATGATGGCCTCGAGCGCCACGGTCGGCCAGTCCGGGGCTATCGCATCGGCCACGGCCGCGCGGCACGCAGGCCACGGCAGGCCCGTTGAGCGGGCCAACGCGGATGCCAAACCGTCGATATAGAGGCTCGTGCCGACAGTCTGGCTCTGCGTATCGCGACGGTGCTGGCGGCGCGCGGCCGCGATGACATCGGCCAGCTCGCTCATCAGGCCAGTTTGGTCAATGCGGTAGATTGCTTGCGCGGCCTGCCGTAGGCGGCCTTGGTCAAGGAGTGTACTCATACTTCCACCCCCTTGGCCGCTCCGGCCAAATACCGTTCCACCTCCACTCGCGGCACGCGGACGCAGCGACCAATGCGCACCGCCCGCAGTCGGCCGTCGTCCACCATCGCCCACACCGTTCGCTCACTAACACCCAGTGCTCTCGCCACTCCACGGTAGGACAGTGCCATAGACTCCCTACTGTCACCTACACTTGCGTCCATTTTTGTCTCTCCGTCAGATCGCCCGTTGCGACGTGCAGCGGGCATGACCGCATCATCCGCGACGGAATGGAAAACGCGCGAATTATTCCGTCGGTTTGTGCCGCAAAGCACCGTTTTGCCCGAAGAAGAATGGGCTAGATACTTCCGACGGAATGAATCGGGGTCGGATCGGCTGTATACTATTCAGTGGCCGGCGACGATTTCCGCTTTCGATGTCGATCCATTGCGGCTTTCGCGTCCACATAGGTAATGCCCAGGGCTTCGGCCAAGTCTTTAGCCGTTCGATATTGTCCCGTATTCCACGCATCTACAATTCGCCCGTCGGACCTTGGATCGTACCTTTGCTTCGCGCCTCGTTTACGCCTCGATTTTGCCTTGGCCAGCTTCGCTACCACAGCTTCCGCTATCTGCTCCGCATCCGCTAAACGTACGGCGGGCGGATCAACAACCCTGACTTTCTCCGTCGTGGTTTGTCCCGTAACTATTCGTTCCGCTTCATCAACAAGCAATTCCACGTCGGCCTGATGCGTCGCCCACTGGTTGCGTAATTCCGGGACGCGGTCGCTCAGCAATATGCCATACCGCAGCGCCAATCGGTGCTCGTCGAGAACCGACCGATCATCATTCAACGACGGCAGCACTGGAAGCTCCCGCCACGGGTCAATTCGCCCGATGCCTCTGACAAAGGAATCGTGAATCGCCGCCAACAGTGCCAGCTGCTCGTCGGTCGTGAGTGCGGGCGGAAGCGGGACCGGAATCACGCCAGCCTCAAAGCCATCGTCATCGAGGTGGATGGGTGGATCGCTCGCCCAACGCCGAACGGCGGCACGCCACCAGTCCCAATTGTGTTTCACCAACGGAAGCAACCGCCGAAAGACCGCGGCCAGCGGGTCGATGTCGCTCACGAGAACCTGCCTCCATCGGGCCGGACCACCGCAGCGCGCGGAAGGCAGAAAACGCGCCGCCGATGGTCCGCTTCAGGCCACGTCACCCGTCGGCGCGCGGCCACCCTTAAAGACAACAATAACAACGCTTGCGCGCCGGTCAACCCGGCTGCCCCGCAATGGCAGGGCGAGAAATCACTCTCGCACGCGCACGCGTACTCCAACATCAACCAATAACTAAAACCTACAAGCCACCATCAATTTCCGCCTTTTCGCCCAGTCGTTGTCTCAATTCACATATCGTCCTCCAAGCTTCCACCGCGGCACCCATGGCCCCCCTCCACGACTCGCACAGCAGGTCTCCACTGGGCCGCTCATCATATTGGCGGGGCATCAGATCATAAAGATCGTCGCAGAAGGCGTGGATTCGGGCCGTCAGTTCATCCACCCTCTTAAACTTCGTTCTCGGTCGACCGGGCATAATTGTAGCTCCTCAATTTCCGCCCCAGGTAAGATTGTAAACCCGCATTCGATAAGGCTGAGATAGTTAGGTATATAGGCGGCAATGCGCCCGTGGGGTGCGGTCAAAATTCCGCAGGCATGGGGTCCCCCTGCCACCCCGACCTGTCAATGATGCCCATAACCGCCACTTTGGCTTCCGCCGTCAGGGTCGGCCACGCATCAACCACCGCCGCCAATTCGGGGTCCAACGGGGCGTTTTGTGCGCCGAGTGCGCCGCTTTTTGCGCCGCTTTGGTCAGAAACCCCAGTTTTTCCCGTGTTTTCGTAGGGGGTTCGAATCCCTCCCCATCCGTGGTATTAGTCGCATGGCCGCAACGGCGCGGCCTCGCGTTGCTGGTCCGTTCACGCCGATTCGTAAATGCTCCGCCCTTTGCCGGGGTAGCTGTCGTAAACGTGTTGGTACATCCAGCGCTTTACGTTCGTCGCAAGTAGGGCGGCACGATCGACGAGCAGAAGTGGACGCGATCTTGTTTGTCGGAGCAGTGATCTCGGACCCGCGGTTGCTCGACTTCCAGCCGGGCCGCTCCGGTCAGAATCTCCCGCGCAGGCAGGTAACCATTGCGGACACCACCTGCCGCTTGCCCCGATCATCGCGCCGC
>JADZDJ010000224.1 GCA_020851115.1 Pirellulales bacterium | reverse complement strand
GCCGCCTTCGCCTTCAGCCCCGCCTCGATCACCCTCCGCTTCGCTCCCATGTTTACCTCCAAATCTTGGACCAAATAGTACATCTATCGCATCAATTTTCGTGGTCCAGTTTTTGGGGTCCATTATAGGATACTGCTTGGATATAGATAAACGTGATAACTCTGGGTAGGCATTTTATCGGAATAATGGGTTTTTATTGAGAAAATTCACAAACATTCATAAATGTCAATACCCAAACAAAATAGCTTGTTTTTGGGCAGCATTTCAAGTTTTCCAACAAATATAGGAGTACCTGTTTCCTAACTCATTGTGGGGTTATGAGTTAAGACCGGACAGTAGTGTTGTGATTTATGATTTCAAGGCCCCAGAGGGGCCGAGTCATGTAGCCAGGGACTTCAGTCCCTGGAAGGAAATAGCCGATCCTCCCAAAAGCCCCGGCAGGGGCGGCATAATTCTCCTCGTTCCCAATCTGGAATCTTCAGGCGATGCTTCTCCGCTTCTTCTTTGGCGCATCTCCCTTTTCCTCCCCGCCTCCGTGCTATAATGCCGTTTGATCGTCGGGCAAGGGGAGTCTCCGCAAACGCGCCGACCACTTCGCCCGCCGTGCCGGTCGTGGAATGTCGGGGTGTCCTCGCGGCCCAAAGGGCCGGCAGTTCGCCCAGCCCAGGGCAACGCCCTGCGGAACGGTCGCCACGACGCAACCAGAGGCCCAACGGGCCGGCAGTTCGCCGAGAGGAGGAGAACGGTTGGCCCGTCGGGCCGGAAAATACATTCGTCGCGATGCCGCACACCCCAGGCGATGCCTGGGGCTGGGCGAACTGCCGGCCCTTCGGGCTGCGACTTCTCTCCGCTGCTCAACGTCTCGCCCAAGACCGTCCAAAGCTGGGAACAAGGCCGGCGCTTCCCCTCCTAAGCCGCCCAGCGAATGCTCCACGTATTTTAAGAACGACCGGAGATGGTTTTGGAAGTTCTCGGGATAGGTAAGTGAAAAGACTCCCGATCCTTAAAAAACGTCCCCGGGACGATACAATCCCGGCCTTCTCCGCCGCCAAGCGTAGGCCAACAGGCTGACGGCGCCGACAACGAGAAGGACGAGGGTGGAGGATTCGGGGATGGGGGTAAGAAGAAATGCGTGGTTATTATTCTTTCCCGCGAACTTGCCATACGCAACAATTAGCCCGGTCTCGGTGATCGCGTTGGCCCCGTGCAGAGTCAACCCGAGCGCCGGGTCGATCAGGTTATTCAGATCCATCATGACGCCGTTGTCGTATAGGAATGCATGAGCGATGGATCCGGGCACCTGCGAATATCCGACCACCTGCCCCTTTTCGTTAATGTCGTTTGCCCCGCTGTATGTACCGCCGAACGTTCCCAAATCAGTCATTGTCCAATTCGAGTAGAGAAACGAATGATAAGAAGCGTTTCCGGCTAAGTACGCAAAGCCCACCGCTTCTCCCCTATCATTGATGGACTTAGCGAGGCTCAAATTGCCGCCAAACGTTCCCAAATCCACCATGCTCCCATCGCGAAAGAGAAAAGCATGGGTCTCCGATATACTGGTTCTAGAATACCCCACTACCTCTCCCCGGTTATTGATAGCATATCCATAACTGTGCTTTCCTCCTAACGTGCCAAGATCCCTCAGAGCACCGTTCTCGTAAATGACGGCATGCGTTTCCGTGTCATTAGCGATGCTCGACGATCCGGCAATTTGATTGCTGTTGTTGATGTCCATCGCATCGGCTATCGTTCCTCCCAGCGTGCCGAGAGCTTCCATGGAGCCGTTTTGGTAAATGAAACCCCGAACGGGGTCGCCGGTGGTTGAGGATTTGATGCCGTAGCCGACAACCACGCCATTGTCGTTAATCGCCATAGCCGTACAGCTATAGGGATAGCCGGGCAGCATTCCAAGGTTCGTCATTGCACCATTTGAGAAAAGGAAGGCGCGACGATCAGCGCTTGCCGGCCGATTGCTCGTTCCCACGATTTGACCATTTTCGTTGATGCCGTTGGGCAGCGTGTTCGCAGTCGTATCATACAACGGATGCCAGCCAATGTCGGTAACGCTATAATGATTCGCCGCCTGCGCCATTCCGCAGGCAAGAATACAGACCGCAAACAAAAGAATAATACGCATGCTTTTCATATTGGGATTCTCCTTCGCTTACGCTCTTCGATGCCGCCACAAAAACACGATCAGCCCAATGCCGCTCATGCCGAGAAGGGCGACGGTGGATGGTTCGGGAACGGATAGTAATCGGATCGCGTTGACTACATTGCCGCCGTTGTTAATACCTAAGGAATCAAATTGCAGAGTGACGGATCCGTTCTCGGGAGCAACTGCATTCCATATGAGCCAATTGGCAGCCTCCTGCCCATCTACGCGTGCATCGAAATGGTCGCCGTTTGCACCCAAATGTCGATAATCCCGGTCGGCGAACTGCCCATTGATCGTAATATTTTGGATGAAATTAATTGTCACGCGTGGGTCCATCGACGAGAGAATTTCTATCCGCCACAGCCCGCTCAATTGCGAGAACGAGATGGTGCTGATGCCTGAACCAAATCGCGTGGCTGCTCCTACGCCTACTCCTGTCGGGATCCAGTCCACGCTGCCATAAGGCCAGAGGTATGGGCCTACCGTGCGATGCGTCCATCCGGAAACCGCAACATCGATGTCCGTATGCAGGCCGGTGTCATAATCAATCAAGTTGCCGGCACTTTGCGCAAAGTCGAAGTTATTCCATTTGGACCAAATGCTTGAAGGAGAATAGGCAATTCGGAGTTCGGCTGCGCATAAAGGGGGTGCTGTACATAGGGTGACCAGAATTATCGCACGGCAGAACATAGTGGGCATAGTAGTTCGTTCCTTAGAAAAAGTGATCGATGCGGCGAGCGAATTCCGAACTGGGTCCCCGTGGTTTCTTCTCTCTACTTAGTGGCGGTTATCTTAGTCTGTTGCAGCCAAGACGCACGAAGTGAATCACAGCCGGAAAAGGGGGGAGATTGGCTTCTGTGGCCGAAGCAACGACAGAACGCACCTGCCGTTCTCACGAAGAAAACAGCTATTCGATCAAATGCAGGTGCTAACGCTGCCTCATATTGAGATTAGAAATCAATTGGATAACCGATTGGGTTCTTTTTAATATAGCCAGATCAAAGAAATATTCAATCTCCCCCGAATAGAATTCCTAAAATAGGGTAGAACAAATTCTACTGCGCAGGAGGAATGAAGTAACGTATTACATAGCAACAACTTGCGTTGATTTCAGCCCTCCGGCACGAATCGCTGTAACTTGCTTAATCACAAGGACTTATGGAATGTCTCCCCGAATTCTTCGGGGCCTGAATGGCTTTGCCACAAGAGGGCGCCGTGTGCCACGATTGCCTAGCCCTGCACTGCCGCACCTGAACAAGCGTCAATAGCTTGACTTTCTCAACTTCCCCCGCAAATCCGCCCCAAATCGATTTCAATTAAATTCTGCGCTATCTCCCTGTCCCGCAACGCCTTGCGATGCAATTTGGAATTTTATTCTTGAAAAAAGCCGCGCGATAATATAAATATGTACATGTATCCCCAGCCATCGATTTCCCAACCCCTTCCCCCGTATCCTGTCCCCTGTACCCCGTCCCCTCTCCCACTCTCCGGATAATGAAAACCAACCAAGAAAAAACCGTCCCCCTTCGTCATTCGTCCTTCCGCCTTCCCACTTCCGCCTTCCCCCTTCCCCATTCCACTTTCCACCTTCCCGTAAAACGTGGAATTTTTCAAATCCGTTGAGCAAAAAACCCTATCCCCTATCCCCCATCCCCTAATCCCTAAAAAAGCAATCGGTAAATACTCCCCCCCGAAAAACCTCGTTTTCCCCGAGAAATTCGCCATCCCGCTCCCGCAAAATCCCCGAAAAACCTCGAAATCCGCTTGTAAAGCCGGAAGGAAAAAATCCCCGATCGTCAAAAACGTCGAAAAACAAGCACTTTATTCGCCTCTCCCGCGAACCCGAAATGGCAGCGGCGGCATCCACGCAGGCTGATCCGCAAGACCGGCATTTCATTGACGCTAACTCGCGTCATGCGCCGATCATCGCCGAACTGCGGAATTTCCAAGAATGAATATTTTATTGTTCCGCCCGCGCGAACCGGGGATCGCACAATCCGGCAAGGTGCGCGGCAATGCGGCTCGGATTCGCGTGCCGGGCGTTCGTCAGCACGATCACCGTCAGGCCGTCGTCCGGGAAGCGGCCGATGTGCGAGGTAAAGCCCGTCTGGTGCGCGCCGCAGTGCGAAAGATGGCGGTGCCCGCGAATCTCGCCAACGTTCCAGCCGAATCCATAGATCTAGCTCCTCACTTTTCCAATCGTCGTTTGACCAGTGTTGGCAGGTATTTCACGGGCACCGCACTTTCGGCGAGAACGGCTTCATGGTAGCGGCCGAGGTTGAACTTATCGCCGAGCTCGCGCTGGATTTGCTGCCGCATCCGATACATGGCCATGCGGCCGACGAAGTACGTGGAAAGCTGGCAGGGACTCTGCTTCGAGCGAATGACCTTCAGCCGCGCCTCGCCTTCCGATTGATACGCATCGACCGCGAGCAGCCGCATGGCTTCCTCGTCGGTCATGTCGCCGCAATGCATCTTGTGATCGAGAATGGCGTTGGTAACCGCGCGAAGGTAAAACTTGAGTTGGGTCAGCCGCAAAGGCAAATCGCCGCCGCCGTAGCCCTGGTCGAGCATCGTCTGTTCGGTGTAAACGGCCCAGCCTTCGACGTACGTGCCCGAGCCGAGCACCTTGCGGATCGGCGAGGGATTGCGGACGCCGTAGGCGTGCTGCACGTAATGGCCCGGATAGGCTTCGTGAATGGTGAGAATTTGCAGCATGTGCGAGTTGTACTCTTCGAGGAAACTCCGCACCTTCGCCTCGTCCCAATCCTTCGGCGGCGGGCTGACCGCATAAAAGCACGCCGTTTCGGGGTCCAACGGCGGCGCCGACTGCATGTACGCCGTGGAGTTGCCGCGTTTGAACTCGGGCATCTCCACCACTTCGCAGCGATCCGGCTCCGGCAGGCGGAGGATGTCGTTTTCGGCGATGAATTTTTTGATTCGCGCCACGGTCGCCCGGGCGTCGCGGATCAGGTCTTCCGGCTTGCCGTGCTCTTGGCCGATCTTGCCGAGCACCTCGGCGATTGTCGCGTGCCGGCCGGCGGCATCGTCCGGCGGCAGCGTCTTGCCGGGAAAATAACGGCTCCAAAGCTGCCGGGCGACGACGTACATATCCCTTTGCACGCGGGCGAACTCCGACTCCGCCTGCGAAAGAACCTCATCGGCGGAAATGCCGGCATTCAGATCGAAATCGAGTTTTTGGGCGAATTTTTCCTTCCCCAGCCGCCACTCGCCCGCGGCGCGGGGAAGCAGTTCGCTCTCGAGAAATTGCCGGTACTCTTTCAGACACGCGACGACCGATCGGACGGCCTTTTGCAGGGCCTCGCGCTGGGGCGTTTCGCCGGCAAGCTCGAAAATCCCGCGCTCGTAGAAGTCGATCGCGCCGTCGTTCTGACGCAGGGCGGTTTCGGCAAATGCCCGCGGCGGATTGTGCAGGGTTTTCTTCGCCGCGGCGACGATTTTCGGAATCTGCCCCATGCGGGCAATCGCGTTGGCGATGTTTTTTTCCTTCGGCAAGGACGATTGCGCAAGCAGAAGATAGACGCCGTCGTTGATGTATCCGTTATAAACGCGCGGATCGTCCGCGAACGGATGCAGGTTTGCTTCCGCCCAAAGCGATCGAGCTAGATGGTGCTTGAGGATTTCATAATCGACCTTGCCCGCCGGCGAGAGGGCGTCGGAATCGATTTGCCGGGGCAGCTCGGCAAGCGTTTGGCGGTCGAGTTCGACCCAGCCCGCGCGGGCTGCGGCCGAAAGATCGTCCAACCGGTCGTCGAAGCGATGGTCGCCCAAGTGCGTGGCTTCGACCGGCCGCCGCGCGAAGACTTTATCCAAATAGCGAAGGTAGAAGTCGTTCAGCTTGGCGTCGGCCGTTTGGCCGAGGCACGTTGCGGAAAGGCAGGGGAAAACTCCCCACGCCAGCAGCGCGGCAAGAATGGTTTTCATGGGGCGGAATGTGGTTTGCAGGTTCCGCCGCGGCGGATCACGTGATGAACACGGCGGCAGCGACGACGGTGGTCCAAAGCCCCTTTTTGTCCCCTTCGGCGGTTTGCACGCAGGAGCGGGTGCGAATGATTTTCCCCGACATGTGATAGATTTCCTTCCGCGCGTCGTAGTCGATGTCGGAATCGAATTCGATGCCCAAGGTGGTGGCCAGCATCGTGGCGGCCATGTCTTCGACCAGATCGCGCAACCGCGGCTCGGTGATGCCGAAATCGTGATGCTCGCTGATATATCCGTACTGATCGCCCGCGGTGGGCACGGCCAAGCCGATGCCTGCTCCCACCATCCGCGAAGGTTCGTTCGTCGAAGCTTCGGCCAAGACGCAATGGACGATCTGGCCCGGTTGAAGTTTCTTCAATCCCTGGTTTTTCGAAATGACCTTGCAGTGCGGGGGGAAGATGCTCGAAACGCGCACGAGGTTGAAGATTTCGATCCCGGCGTCGCGCAGCGCCAACTCGAAACTTTGCAGCCTCGTTACGTGCTTGCCCAAGCCATCCGTGAAAAAAACCTCTTTGGGAACGAGCGGTTCACCCACCAGAGTAACTCCTTGTGAAAATAACCTGTAGGTTATGCTTCAGCATAACGACTCAAGTCGGTAGGTTATGCTTCAGCATAACGACAAAGCGAAAAATGTTATGCTCAAGCATAACCTACCGCAACTACCGCATCCGCCGAAATCGGGACGATACGTTTATTACTCCTTCACGTCATAGCACAGCAAAACGTCCTGATCGCGCAAGTACAAACGGCCGCCGATGACCACCGGATGCGGCCAACTCGATTCCTTGCTGCGGTCCGGCTGTTCGAAGCGGCTGATTTCCTTGTAGCCTTCGGCGCTGGGTTCGACGAGGGCCACGACCGATTTCTTGCCGCCTTTGGCGCTTTCCTCGCGGAGGTAGAGCAAGCCGTCGGCATAGGTGATGGAACCCTTGCCGAGTTTTTCCTTTTCCGTCCAAAGAGCCTTCCCCGTCTCAAAATCCTGACAAGTCCAACCCTTTCTATCGCTATGCCCGAAGAGATGCTTGCCGACCAGCACCACGCCGCCGTGCTGGTTTTGCATCGTCGCCTTTTCGGCATAGACTTCTTCGGCCGTGAACTTGCCGTCGGTCTCCTCGATCTTGAAAAGATTGCTGCCGGTATTATAGCCGGAGCAAACATAGACGAAGCCGTCGCGGTAGATGGGCGTGGGGATGACCGCCACCGCGCCTTTGCGCGGAGCGCGCCAGAGCATACTGCCGTCGGCGGCGGAGATGCCCGCCACGCTGGCGTCGGTGAGTTGGATATACTGCCGCACGCCGCCGATCTCGGCGACGATCGGCGAGGAATAATGGATGCCGTCGATAAAATCCTTGCTCCGCCAGATCAACTCCCCGGTTTTTTTGTCCAAGGCGACGAGGTCGCCGTTTTTTCCGCCGGGTGCGAGGATCACCTGCTTGCCATCGACCAACGGCATTCCGCAATATCCCCACTCCGGCAATTTGGCGTCGAAATCCTTGATGTAATCCTTCCGCCAAACCTCCTTGCCCGTGGCGGCTTCCAAACAAGCCACTTCGCCGTATTGTCCGACGGCGAAGACCAAATCGCCGTCGATAGTGGGCGTGCATCGCGGTCCCGCAAAAGCGCCCCAGCCCGGCGCGCCGGCCTTGCCGACCTTCTCGGCCCAGATCGGCTTGCCGTCGTCGAGGTTCAAGACTATGGCATAAGAAGAACCGTCTTTATCTCCCATTAAGAAAATGCGTCCGCCGGATACGGTTACGTTCGTATAGCCGATTCCCAGTCCGGTAGCCTTCCAAACCAACTTGGGACCGCCTTCCGGCCATTCCTTGAGCAATCCTTTATCGGGTGAATGCCCGTCGCGGTTCGGGCCGCGCCATTGCGGCCATTCGTCGGCAGCCTTCGAAAAATCGGGCGGAAGAATCGCAAAGACGAAGGCTAGGGCAAGGAACCGGCTCATTTTTCTCATCGTAGGGCACCTCGGGGAAAGAATTGGAAGTCTTTATTCCGCAAAGAGTTGCAAATAATCCGTCAAAGGGAGCGAACCTTCGGCGTTTATCAGGGAAATCCGTGCTTTCGATCCCTGAATCTCGCCTCAATGGTGAAACAAAAAATAAACTAGCACACTTCCCTGGCTTTTGCAAGGAGTGAAAAAAATGGCGTGGAGTTGAAATTGTCCGCTATCCGGCTTTTCTGCGAACAGAGGCAGGATCGTCCCCACGATTGGCGGTTGCTTTGCCGGAACAATTGAACGAGCTGCCCGTCCGGCATCCGCGGAGACTTCATGGTTTTCGCGGCGGGCCGCGCCTCTCGAATGCGCTAGCCGGGATTATTCATAAACATTGTAGATGCGGCATCCTGCCGCATAATAGGCAAAAGCGGCAAGATGCCGCTTCTACAAATCGCTTTTGTGAATAATCCCGGCTAGGACGCTTTCATAAATGTAGCCATAGCCGGATATATACTGCGTTAGGCTGAGATTGTCTGGGGATTACCAAGTGATAATCGGACGATCTCACCCTAATACGCTATAGTCCAAGTTCCGATTCCGACCGTTTCCAACATATCCCAACGTGCAAAATGACTTTCAGTGCTCCTGTGATCGAGTCCGAAACGCTGGAAGCTCCCGAATGATTGGTTTATACTGCGTTGGGTTGAGATTGTCGCAATTCGACATCTCGGACAGTCTCAACCGAACGCAATATATGCTAGAAAACGGATTGAACGATTTTAATCCTTCCCCACCCCAAAATGTCATGATTTCACGCTCCCGTATTGTCGCGATGACCTGTTCGGCGCTCCTCCTTGCCTCTTGGACTTTCACCGCGGCAGCGGAGGACGCCGCTCCCGCAAACTCCGACTTTTCCTGGCCGGCGATCACCAACGAGTGTCGCCCCTGGACATATTGGTGGTGGATGGGCAATGCCGTCGATCCGCAGAACCTCCGCCGCGAATTCGCGCGTTATCGCGCGGGCGGATTGGGCGGATTGCACATCGTTCCCATCTACGGCGCGAAAGGCGCGGAATCGCGCTACATCGATTATCTGAGTCCCCGCTGGATGTCCCTGCTCGACTTCGCCGTGCGCGATGCCGGGCGTCTGGACCTCGGAGTGGATATGACCACGGGCACGGGTTGGTGTTTCGGTGGTCCGGAAGTTACCCGCGCGGAAGCGGGCTTGGCGCCCGCCCTTCGCCGCGAAACGCTGAAAGCCGGCGAGACGCTGAAAAAGCAGTGGCCGCGCCCCGAAATCCAGGCCGTCATGGCGTTCGCCAAAGGCGAAAAGGCGGTGGACCTTTTGGCGCTGGCTGATGCCTTCGGTTCGCTGCAATGGAGCGCGGGAGAAAAAGATTGGATGATCGTATCCTTGGAAATGCGGTCCGCGGCGGTGCCCGTCAAACGCGCGGCGCCCGGCGGCGAAGGATTGATGCTCAATCCGGCCGATGCGCAGGCGATGCGGCATTATCTGGAGCGTTTCACGAAAGCCTTCGACGCCTATCGCGGCGCCAAGCCGCGGGCCATGTACCACGACTCCTACGAATATCGCACGAGTTGGACACCCAACCTGCTGCCGCAATTCGAAAAGCGGCGCGGCTACCGCCTGCAAGATCATCTGGCCGAGTTGACTTCCAATGAAAATCCCGACCGCGCCGCGCGCGTCGCGAGCGATTACCGCGAGACGATTTCCGACGCGATGATCGAGGACGTTTTCCCGCAATGGATCTCCTGGTGCCAAACGCGCGGCATTCGCACGCGCAACCAGGCGCACGGTTCTCCTGCCAATATCCTCGATCTCTACGCCTTGGCCGACATTCCCGAAACCGAAATCTACAAGGGCGGCCGCGATCCGCTCCGCTCGCAATTCGACGAGCATTTCGGCGAAGGCCGCAGCCCGCTGCCCGGCAAGTTCGCCTCCTCGGCGGCGCACGTGGCGGGCAGGAAATTGGTCGCGGCCGAGACCGGCACCTGGCTGGCCGAACATTTCTGCGAAACGCTCGAGGAAATGAAATGCCTGGCCGACCTGATGTTCCTTTCGGGAGTCAACCACGTCGTTTACCACGGCTGCTGCTACTCGCCGGACGACGCTCCCTGGCCGGGCTGGTTGTTTTACGCCTCCACCGAAATGAATCCGCGCAATCCCCTTTGGCGCGACGTGCCCGCGCTGAACGCCTATATCGCCCGCTGCCAGGCAATTTTGCAGTCGGGCAAGCCTTATAACGACGTGCTCTTGTACTGGCCGATTTACGATCTCTGGCACACTCCGCGCGAGGGAAGGAAGGATGCGCTGACGGTAATCAAGTGCGAGGTCGCTTATTTGGAATGGATCGAACGAACGTCTTTCTACCGCCTCGCCTCGCACCTCTGGAAGCGCGGCTGGAGCTTCGATTATGTCTCCGATCGGCAACTGGCCGCCGCGGAGAGCGTTCAAAAAGAGATCGCCATGCCCGGCGGACGCTACCGCGCCGTCGTGGTTCCCCCGACGAACCTGATGCCGCCGGCCACCATGGAAAAACTCGTTGCGCTGGCCGAAAGCGGGTCGGCGGTCGTGTTCGTGGATAAGCTTCCTCAAGACGTGCCCGGTCTTAGTAATTTGGAACAGCGCCGCGCCGCGTTCAAGGAGCTAATTTCCCGTTTGAAGCTCGAACCGGTTCCCGACGGCGGCGTCATGCAGGCCCGCGTCGGGCAAGGAACGATCTTGGTCGGTGATTTAGAGAAGTCCATGAATGCATTGAATATCCTCCGTGAGGAGATTGTCGATCATCCCGGTACGCAATTCATTCGTCGCCGCCTAAACGAGGATAGCTACTATTTCATCGCCAATCAAAGCATCCAGCCGTTGGACGCATGGGCGCCGCTGGCCTCCAAGGCGGACGCCGTCCTGGTGATGGATCCGATGAGCGGAAAAATCGGACGCGGCAGTTCCCGCAAGCGCGACGACGGCCTGTTGGAAGTACACCTGCGCCTCGATCCCGGCCATTCGGCGATCCTGCACGCGCTTCCCCGGCAATTGAAGGGCGGGAACGATTTTTTGGAGCGATCGCCCGGTCCCGTCGCCTTAAAATTGAACGGGCCTTGGCAAGTGCGGTTCCTCGAGGGCGGGCCGGAAATTCCGCAAAGCATCGAAACATCCGCGCTCGGCTCCTGGACCAAGAACGGGGATCCGCGAACGGAGAGTTTCGCGGGAACCGCCGTCTATCGAACCACGTTTGACGCTCCCGCCGCCGGTTCGTATTGGCTCGACTTGGGCGAGGTCCGCCACAGCGCCCGCGTCCGCGTCAACGGGCGGGAATTGGGAACGCTGTTCATGCACCCGTATCGGATTCTCGCCGGCGAATTGCAGTCCAAGGGAAATTCGCTGGAAGTGGAAGTTACAAACCTCGCGGCCAACCGGATTCGCGACCTCGATCGGCGGAAAATCTCCTGGCGCAACTTCTACAACGCCAACGTCATGAGCAAGCAAGGTAAAGCGCTCGACGCGACCGACTGGCCGGTTTTCGACTCCGGCCTGCTTGGACCGGTAACGTTGCGCGAGGACCGTTAGGAACTGTAAAACAATAAGTTGCCGAAATTGTAGTAGGCACACTCCGTGTGCCGTCAGCGAATTACGGCACACGGAGTATGCCTACTACTTTCCAATTCGGTAAGTTATTCCTTTACGACGACTTAGTTGTTGAGCGGTTAACGGTCTTCTTCCGCGCGTTTCAGCCAGTCTTCGCGCCAGAGGAAGAAACAATTCCGCGGACAGCCGCGGCATGAACTGCCGTCGCAATGCACGGTATCGAGGGCCACCGTATCGCGGAGTTGCTTGAGTTCGCCGGTCCACTCCAAAATCATCCGCTCGACGCGGCTCGTTACGCGGAACTTTTTGCCGCAGAAGGGGATCATGTCGGGGGAAAAGCCCAACCCCCGCAGCCGGCTGTCCGAGTTGAGCGTCTCCTCGATCTCCTCCCAACTTTTGACTTCCACCAATTCACCGGGTTGCAAATTCAAGGGCGCGCCCGCGGGCTTCGACGGCTTGCGGGACGGATTTTGCGATTTTTTTCCGGGGAACCAGCGCCGCAGCGTATTTCGCGCTTGCTTGCCCATGAGCGTCATCGCCTCGCCGATGCTCCGCTCGCCATGCAGCACGTCGCCGAGGTACTGGCGGGGATCCCAGCCGGAAAGACGCGAGCCGATGCGCGCCAATTCGGTGGCCTGACAAGTGAATATCTCACCGCTTCTCGCTTCTCCCGACCAACCTTCGGTCGGTGCCCGAAGAGGGAGCGAGGTTGAAGGCACGCCGTTTTTTTTATGGTTCGTCAACGAGATCAGGGTCGGCGGAACGGCGCGTTGCTCCCCTTCGGTAGGAGCCGACGCCGGCCGGAGCCAATCGTGTTTCCAGAACATCGTGCATTTCATTTGGCAGCCGCCATGCGCCGAGCCGTCGCAACGCAGGTCGTCCAAGAGCACGGTGTTTTTTAGCCGCACCACGAAATGATGATGGTCCAAATAGACGCGATCCGCGCGGCGATAGATGCGGAACTTTCGCCCGCAGTACTTGATCTGTTCGGGCATGAAGGGCAGGCCTTCGAGATTGCCGTCGGCGTCGAGCGTGGCCCGGATTTCCGCTTCCGAGCGAATTTGCACCCACTTGCCGCGGCGGAAATGCTTGGCGGGATATTTTTCCGCCGGGAGCGTCGCCTTGGCGGCAGTTTCAGCCGGCGCCTCGTTGCCGATCGGGGAAGCAATCGTCGCGTTCATGAATTGGGTGGGTCGCGGGTCGGAGTTGCCGCCGATTCGTTCGATTATCCAATTATAGGTTGCAAACAAAGCCTGGAGATCTAGCGATTTTAGCGATTGCAATGATCGTTGGCGTAAAAAATAATTGCCGCTTTCCCACGCGGAATAAGCCGATGCCGGCACGGGAGGGGGCAATTTTCCCAGAAAACCAAACTCCATAACGATCTTTTTTACCCGAATCCACCGTGAAAAATAAATGTTTAGGCCAGCCGGGCGGTAGTAACCTTACCGCTCGAGGGATTTCACCGTTTAATGCAACCAAAAAATGGCTTGACGTTGTCTATGACGAAGGTAAACTGATATTTATCCAATTAACTGCGGGAATGGCGGAATTGGCAGACGCGCTAGGTTGAGGGCCTAGTGGCAGCAATGCCGTGCAGGTTCAAGTCCTGTTTCCCGCACTGTTGCAGCATAAGGACTTACGTCGATTCGGCGTAAGTCCTTTCTCATTTCTTGCCCCGGAATCGGTGGCAAATCGGTGGCAGCACGGAAGTTGCGTGGCGGCTGCGTGGAATGTTGAGCAGGGCCCGCCTGGACCCTCTCATCGGCTCACTCAGTCTAAGATGGTCTGGCGATTGCGCGCCACAAGCGTGACCGATGCCACCGATGCCGCCGCGGTGGTGGCAGGGCACGCCATCTTGCCACGACTTCACGGATCGTGTATGCAACCTGTCCGCGGTATCGAGCAGGGCTGTCGCTGGCGTTTGCCCGGGCGCTGGTTCCGCGTCCCAAACTGCCTATGGTCGACGAGCCGTCACTGTGCTTGACACTGAATCTCATGACCGTCTTCCACAGACAGGTTGAAAATAAATCGCGAGACGGGCATCGTGGTGCGGAATGTCGAACAGAAGGTTCGCGAAGTCGTTCGTATAGCCAACCGCACATACGGTCTTCGGCTGGGCACGGACCTACCGGAGGGTAGCACTGACGAAATGACAATACCTGAGAATCTGCGCCGCTTTTTCCTCGAATGATACGCCGTCGTCTTGCAGAAACGAATGACTCTGATTTCGGTTCAAAAATTGGGCAACACACTGATGCCCGCCGTTCGCCCTGCAAATCCCCTGTGCAACGGTTCTCTGTCCCTCATGCAGACAAAATTGCCGACACACGCTTGCAAAACTCTGTTCGCTCGGCTATGATAAACTACGGTGAAACCAGAATTATAGGGACCGAAGGCGGAGGCCTGCGTCGAATCGCAAGGTCTCCCGATGGTTCGCATCCAGTTCTCCCCAGTCTCTCCCCCGCGCCCACTCGGGCACAGCACGGTTCATTTTGTTCCGCGTTTTAGGCTTCCCTCGACTCAGACGATTACAAACGCCCAGGATGACCGGAATAGGCATCTTAATCCCGAACTCACCAGGTCATTCCACAATAAAAACGGAAACAACGAAACAGTAAGGACTTACGGCAAACGCCAAAATCGTCAATTTGACGTAAGTCGTTTATCTTGGGGTAACTCAACCCTATTCAGTGTACGATACCCTGAATCTTCTTCAAGGCCGGCTTCAGCCGCAACCTTCGGCCGATACGTCCGTGAGTGCGTCGAGTCCCGGCAGGAACCGACGACCGCCGGCTTACTGCGATTAGCCAAACAGCAAGCGGTGAAAGACACGATCCTGCCCGAGACTCACTCTTGCAATCGCTTCGTCCGCGACCTCCATAAGCTTGTCGCCGAAGGGCGTTGGTTCTCCACAATCTACGCCGACCCGCCTTGGAAATACAGTAACCAGGGCACGCGGGCAGCCACTGACAACTACTACCCCACGTTGCCGTTCGAACAGATTGCTGCCGAGCCCGTTGCCGAACTCGCCGCCGACAATTGCCACCTGCATCTCTGGACAACCAATGGATTCCTTCCGGTAGCCTTTACCGTCATCGAGGCATGGGGTTTTTCATATAGGTCCTGCTTCGTCTGGGTAAAACCCCAACTAGGTCTTGGCAATTGGTGGAGATGTAGTCATGAACTCTTGTTGTTCGCAACTCGTGGAAATCTCCCATTCCGCGACCGAGGTCAACGAAGCTGGATCGAGCTAGACCGACAAGGTCACAGCCGCAAGCCAGAAGAGATTAGGGCATTAGTCGAAAAGGTCTCACCGCCTGAATACTTGGAGCTGTACGGCCGCGTTGTCCCTGACAAATCAGCGTGGACGGTTTACGGGAATCAACTTAACGACGACAGCTAAGTGCATAGACCATATCCCCATTCTTAACGCAAACAGGTTTGAATCATGACGAGACTCCGACTCTCCTCCCCATGTGACCTTGGTTTCTTGGAGCTCCGTTCCGATGGCTCAGTCAAGACGAAGTTTCGCGTCCGCGTTCTTAGACTGTACACCGCCTTTGCTGAATTGCACGTCGAGACCCGAAAGCGTTGCCTGAGTATTAGTTTGTCTGTGACTTTGGACCAAGTCCCTGTTGGGTTCAATGACAATGACGTGGACAAGTACATCGTGTGGGATTCCGAATCATATGTTTTCTTTCCGAGAATGGAACGCGTCTCTGCATTCAATACGAACACCAGCATCCGAATATACCGCCACAATCGCTTAACGTTGCTGCACACCCACCGCTCCGGGAATGACCGGTTCTTCGTCCACCGCAACGGATGGTGGCTCGAAACGGATGGCCCAGACTTCTGTACGCTAATGCGCGGATGCCACAATATCGACGAATCGGCCGACATACCCTTTTAGTCGTTTTATGAGTCTTTCAACCGTACCACAAGGTCACCCCTTCCCTACAGGCCATTTTACTTCCCCTTTACCTCTCTCTAGGAGCTTCGCATGACTATCAGCTACCGCAAGAAACGCACTCACCTCCGCATTCTCATTCTGCAGGGCGGGAACAACGCCCAACTGGCCCGTTATGGCAGGATGTGTAGGGCCGACCTCGTCATTGTATTGGACGTCGAAAAGGAACTCCAATCCCTTAGCGATTCTCTACACCAGCCAAACATCAAGCTTTGCATACTTGGACAAGGTCACACAGCCCGGACCCTTGCCAAGCGTGCGTCTAAAGCTCTCCAAGCTGTGATTCAGAACGTCGCGGGAATGAATGCGGAGACTGGGCTCGGCCAACTCCGGCCATTGGGGCGTCTGGCAACTGAGGAATTCCTCGCGTCGCACCAGATGCAGTCATTCCTCAAGGGGGAATTGCTGGACATCCTGATTCAGATATCCGGCGGTACGATCAAGTCCGTCCGCTTCATCGCTGCGGGCAGCGTAGCCGGCGGCACCGCCTCTGGCGGATTGCAATTGACCGTAGACGCATTCGCTCGGGCCATCCTGGAGACCTGCAGTGTTGTGGCCCATGTCGAATTCCACATTACTGGCTCTCTGTCCTACGCCAACCTTGGCGGAGCAAGGGTCCACTGGAATGGCGCTGCGGGCATTGCGGAGATCATCAATTACGTCACGTCTCCGTCCCAACACCCTCGCAATATTCGCTCTGCGTTTCTGGCGGAACTACCGCCCTGCGGTGAAGATAGGCAACAGCGGACGCGATACATGCTTGAATTCGAGCAGGCGATTCAATCCCAATCAGTCACCGATATCTTGGACGGCGACGCACCGAATTACAGTGTCAATGGGCCGTTGGGAAACATCACTCTCTGCCGCTCCGGCCATTTCGCACCGTTGCACCCGATTCACCATGTTGCACGTGACATCGCACCGGGATATTGTCGCACACTGCGACAAGCCCACAAGGATTGTCGCCCCCAGCCTTCTCTCATTCAGCGGTTGGAACTGAATACCGACCGCCAGCCTTTGCCCCGCGAAGACCTTGATGGGATCGTTGCCCGTGCCGCATATGTGGACGCTGCCGAACTGATCGCAGACATCGCATCGCCAGCATTCCGGTATACGGTTACAGTCGATGCTACGTTGGCCACTACTGAAGTGCTGCGGCTTTCCAATGCACACGCTGTCTGGGCAATCGCACCTCTCACTGTCGCAGAGGCCCGAGCGCGCCTAATCCAGCAGGTCACGTCGCTGCATATCCTGGACGCGGAAATCGCCAACCGAAACGCTGAACTGGCACAAATCGAACATCATCGCCACGCCCTCACACGCACGATGATGAAGCGCATCCGCGACCGTCAGCGGCCCGGCATCTTGACGCGATTTCGTCAATTGCTGACGGGCCAGAAGCCTTCCAATGACGCAATTACCGTTGACGCTAGTCACCTTCGAGCATTGACCGACCACGTCGAGCAACGAACAAGCGAAGTCGAAGCCCTCCTTTCGGCCAGAGCTCAGGTCGCCTCGGAGTACGAGTACCTCATGACACGCCTCACGACGATCGCCACGCAACTCGACAGCCTTGTCCCGCGAAGTAGGCCTCGACAGCTAGAGCCGACGGTTATTCCTAAGTCGATTGATGCTGTTTTTCCCGAATTGCTCCAGCTTCCCGAGGATGCGTCGGACGAACACCTCGCCAATATTCTTGTGTCCTCCGTCCACCAGGTAACCGTAGCGGGTTTGGCAGCAATTACGTCGGCCCAACCGCCACGTATTGAAACGATTGGCAGTCGTATCGCGAGTCTGCAATGTGATTTTACGCCGCCCTGGGGAGGCGAACCTGTGAAGCTCGTCGAGCGACAAATTCACGTCCTCCCACCTGTGGCTTTGGACACTGCCGACAAGCTCATGAAGATTATTCAGGACCAATCGCCGCACACAACGGTTGTTGTCGCCAACGAAATGTCCGCGTCACTTAACGCCGTGACATTATTCATCGCTTCCGTGACCAACATGAGTGACGTGTTCACCACGTACCTAACCCACAATGTGCGACTCGCCAGTCTGGACCCCAACCCTGGTCTCTACTTTCTCAACGGAACTGACTTTCTAAAGGGCCTCGCCGTCGATTTCGCCGACGGCAGTGACCTTTAATACCACCCTCCAACAGTAAAGGAACAAAACATGCGACCAATCGTAGGAGCCAATCCGGCAACCATCACAAAACCGACCAGTTGGCCGTCACGTATTACGCGGGTAGCTGTACTCTTAACTGCTCTCCCGCTCCTAGCATGGACCGATGCCTTCCACGTACTCGTAATGCTCGGTCTGCTTGCGTTGTGCGAGATTGCGAACCTGGTCATGCCTGCTTCCACGGCGCGAAGCTACTTCCGCCCAGGAAACATTGGTGGTAATCCAATTGGACCTTACTTTGCTGAGGAAAACACGAGCCGGACCGGCCGCAATTTCGTTCGCGGCATCCTTCAGGGGGGGATTCTCCTCGTCACCACCGCCGTCTTTTCGTATTTGATTTCCCTTACCCCCGGCCTCGCATCGTTGGTTCTGGACCGCGACCGAGCCGAATTGGAAATCAAGCTTTCCGCACTCGGTCAAGCGGGCGACTGGCCGGCAGTGGTCGACATGATTTCCAAACGGCTTGACCGGCCAGCTTCGCGACACTGGCGTGCTGTTTTGACCCAAAGACTATACGATTCCCTCGTTTCGGCAGGTCAAGCCGCTGCCGGAGGCGACGCGGAGCAGTTCTTTCAGCGGGCAATCACGACCGCCCGAGACCATTCGCTTAGCGACACGCTCGCCGTTTCCCAGCTTGAGCGACTGCATTTGGCACGAGCGTACGACACGGCAAATCGGACCGCCCAGCGTCTGACGAAACAGGATGTAGAGCGTCAGGCCGCCTTGCAGAACGCGGCAGCACAACTCGCCGTGGAGGCTCGCACCAAGACTGAGTTGCAAGCGACAATTTCCACCCAGCAGACCGAATTGCAGAAGCTCGGTCACGCGGTTGCCCAGATGAAAACCGACACAGAAACTGCAAAAACGGCCGAGCAGAAAGCTCGGACGGATGCGCAACAGGCGGAAACGCGAGTTCACGACGCCCAAGCAGAAGTCAACACCGTCCGACAGGCACACATCACGGCGACCTTCGCCATGCTCCTCGATTGGGGAGATTCTCTACCCCGCTTGCACCCGCTCCGCAAGTCAAGGTACGACTTGGCTAAGGCAATTGCTGAAGAACACGCCCTGGACCCGTCACCAGCTATCGATCGAGTGGCACAATGGAGTCGTGACGAAGCAAATGCACAACCAGCAGTCCTACCTCCAGGAGTACGTGCGGCGTTTCGACGCGTTAACACGTCCACGCTATCCCCGATTACCCTTGTGGACTTGGATATCCGGCTTGATAGCGGTCAGTTTATGCCGAATCTAAAAGCAAAGGATTTCCACGTGAAACACGGAACCGCTTTCATTACTCCCAATCTGTCCACCGTGTTTACGCCCACTGGTGACCGACTTTCCGTTGTCCTCCTGCTGGACGAATCGAACAGCACCTCCGGCCAACCGCTTCTCCAGGTAGGAACCGGAGCTGCACGGCTCCTTACGGAGCTTCAAGGGCAGGCCGAGCTCAAGGTAACCGCCTTCGCAACAAATCTCCGTCCCATAGCCGACTGGACCGATAAACCCTCTGCGTATGCCAACCGGCTACAACTGGCAGCCCGCGGCAAGACTGCCCTAATGCAAGCGTTAGCTCAGGCCGTAGAAGACCTCCAGACACGTTCCGGTCGACGAGCGATCGTATTGTTCACAGATGGCCGCGACACCGTCGGAGGCCCCGGCCTGGCAG
This sequence comes from Pirellulales bacterium, assembly GCA_020851115.1. GTDB lineage: Bacteria > Planctomycetota > Planctomycetia > Pirellulales > JADZDJ01 > JADZDJ01. The sequence continues at coordinate 77,591 of JADZDJ010000224.1, read as the reverse complement.
AGCTAATCACACGGTGTCGTCAACAACAGACCACGGTCCACGTCATAGCATTGCAAACCGCCGAGCTCGACCGCGACATTCTGACCAACTTGACCCAGAGCACAGGTGGCGTCCTGCTGCCCACAGCCAAGTCAACCGAGCTTCCAGAATTATTCCGAACTGCAGCGGCCGAACTGCGAATCCCGTTCTATCGCTTGGCGTTTCTGGAACCTCTACCTGACCACGCACAACTTGTCATTGGAAAAGGACCGACAGCACTCACCATAACCTCATTGCAGACTACCCAGCAATAATGATTCAACAGGCCAGGAGCCGCAGCCAGACAGGTTTCACCATTAGCAACAACAACACTCTTACAGAAGGACCCCATTATTCAAGACTTCCTCAAGACTTAGTAAAACACCCCTACCGCAACAACCTACACGTTCTCCCTTCACCATTCTACCGACCAAGGAGCCAAACAATGACAGACAAGAAACAAACCATCCTCACGCCTAGCAAGCCCGTGCATACCATTCGCTGCCAAGACATCGTCGCGTTTGTGCATCGCCGTCAGAGCCTGAACGGCTTCACCTATTTCGACTACACCCTGGCTCGCAACTGGTCCAGTATGTCCACCAACAAGCTTTCGAGCGGATGTACTTTCTTCCCAGCCAACGAAGAGGCACTTGTCGAAACGATTCACCAGGTGACCGCGTGGATACGAGCAAATCTCCAATCCCCTGGAACTAACACTTCCACTGCAGGGACCAAGGACAATGGACAAGGAGCAAATCCCAGCGACCACGATATTTGAGACCACTTAACCGCTTCCCAATCTACATACAGCAGGTCTAACTATACTTTCGCACACCTGACGCACCATGATAGGTGCTGATAGGTCCTGCTGGAAGTAGCAGCATTCCCAAAAAAAAGCGAAAGTAAAGGAGAACAAGAGATGGAGAAGAAGAATCGCCCTTGCTACGAACAAAGACTCGGAAACATCAGAGTCGCAATCTGGGAGAACGTCAATGAGAAGGACGGGAACAACCCTGAACAACCGGCCCGGAAATGGTACAACGTTGCCATAACCAGACGGTTCAGGACCAGCGACGGATGGAAAGAGGCCCCAACCCTCAACGGTCTTGGGGACCTGGCCCAAGCTGCATCGGCGATTCGCCTTGCAGAAGAATGGATCAATGCCCGCAGTTTGACCCGGCCCACGCAAGACGAAGCAACAGCGTAACACCTCGCGGCCTCGCCCGATGAAAGCAACGGGCGAGGCCGTTTTCTTATGCTAAGCCAAATCCCGATGTACCGAGCAATAAACACCCTAATACGCCTTACTGCAACCTTCCTCGAAAGACGGCGAGAACGCTCGGCCCTCATCATTACTGAAATTTCCCATCCCGGACCGCTAAGACGCTGTTGGGTACAAGGCTACAAAGATGGTCACCACTTCACCGCTTTACTGTATCCAGAGCACCCCATAAAGCCCGGTCGTGAGCTCGGCAACAGCTACCTTTCAAAACTAGACCTCCACCAGCCCGATGACGGCCGCTGTGTGGCCGCTTATGACCGCGGCTGGGACATAATCCCTAAGACCCGAAGCGCGGCAAGGATAATCGATTATCTTGTCGCCAACTTGGCCGAAAAGGTTCACGGACCCTACCGGCAGAAGCCCATCAAATAGTTTCCGTCCTGTAATTCGCCGGGGCGGCGGCGGCTGACAAGGCTGCGTGTTCTGTTGTGGACACTTCGCCGCCAGCCGCCCCCCGCCCCTATTTTTGTAGGTGAATGCAAGATTTTTCATTTTTTTCTTTACAAGTCACACCTGACGCTCCACGGAGCTTTTTAGCTACATGCAGACAGATTTCAGAAATAGACGATGAAGGTCCTCAAAAACGCGACGATTCTTGCAGACAAAACGTCTGCAAGGAGCACTCGTCCCACCCAAAGTCCTCATTAACCAATGTGGTTCCCATTTTATAACGTGCAGACGAGAATTTCGACCCATGGCAACGAAACGTACCGAACCCGACCACACGCGTATCAGTTTTCGACTGCCCCCGGACATTGCTGACGAGCTTGCCCGCAGGGCCGCGGAAGTCGGTAAGAGCCCGGGGCTCTATGCTCGCGAGCTTTTGCATGCCGCCCTTTTTGAACATGAAGAGCAGCGACAGGAACTCCGGGCGATTCGAGCCGACGTCGCCAAACTCGCAGCCCTTAACGAGCTCACTCAGGAGTTACGAGACGACATCGCGACAAGTGTGCGAGTCCTTCTTTCCAAAGCCGGCAGGCTTTCGCCAGGCGAGGCACGCCGGTGGGTCGAAAGGCGTTTTTTCCCTCCCACCAATAACGAGGTTCCCCCATGCTCTCAATCCGACTGATCGCTGCTGGCGGCGAAGAATACTACCTCAACCTCGCCGCGGAGGACTATTACAACCACGGCGGCGAACCCCCAGGCGTCTGGATGGGCGGCGGAGCCACGGCTCTTGGACTTACTGGTACCGTGGACCGGGCTGCTTTTCGCAGGATCTTCTGGGGTTATCACCCCCTGACAGGAAAGGAACTCGTACAAAACGCCGGCCACAGTGACCGAAAATGTGCATGGGATTTTACTTTCTCAGCCCCTAAGAGCGTGTCCATCATCTGGGCGGGTGCCAACTTCGAATTGAGGCAGCGGATTCAACAAATTCAACAGCAATCCGTCGAGGCCGCACTCCACTACGCCGAGGCGAACTTGGCCTTCTCGCGGACGGGAAAAGGAGGTCTCCAACTCCGTGCCGCCAGGCTCGTGGGGGCCGCCTATGAACACGCCACCAACAGAGAGCAGCAAAATCAAATCCATACGCACTTGCTGATAATGAACGCCGCTCCTGATGAAACAGGCCAGAAGACGCGCGCATTGACCAGCCGTGTGTTGTATAAATACAAAAAAATCCTGGGAGCTTACTATCGTGCCGAAATGGCCCGTCGCCTTGAATCACTGGGATTCCACATTATTCGAAAGGGGGACAGCTTCGAGATTGCCGGAGTGCCTGAAAAGCTAATCCTGGCCCATTCACAGCGACGCGTTCAGATTCTTGAGTACCTTCACAAACATGGCCAACATGGAGCGATTGCTGCTGCTGAGGCAGCACTAAAGACGCGCCGTGCCAAGCTAGATATACCCCCACGAAGTGAGCTTTTCGCTCGTTGGCAAGAGGTCAACCGAAAACATGGATTCACTGCGGAGAGGATCGAGTCGCTGCGAAAGGGAACGCCGCGTCAGCCGACCGATGACATTCCCAAGCTCCTCGCGTCTTCCGAACGGGCGATTGCTAACAGGCTGGCCCACTTCTCCCGCAGGGATTTTCTCTTCGAGTCGCTTCTGGAAGCACCGAAGTGGGCCGTCGCTCCAGAGGCCGTGGTAGATGCCGTTGACAAGCACCTGGCCCAAGGCCCGAACATCGTTAAGCTCCAAGACCTCGGTGGCGAGTCGCGGTTCACAACCTGTGCCATTCTTGAGGAAGAGGCCAAAATTCTTGAACTCGTCAACCACCTTTGCGATACGTCCGGATGCTACGTCAACGACCGCATTGTCGAGAAGGTCCTCCGCCAGAATACGCATTTGCGGCCCGATCAAGTAGCTGCGATCCGTGATCTTACCGAATTTCCAGGCAGTCTGCGAATTCTCTGCAGTATGGCCGGCAGCGGGAAGACGACGCTGCTGAAGGTCTTTCGAGAAATTTGCCGTAGACAGGGGTTACGGGTCATCGGTGCGGGGTACACGGGCAAGGCGGCTCGGGGACTTGAGCAGGCCTCGGGCATCCCCAGCGACACGATTCATCGTCGTTTGGTCGACTATAAGATACCACGAAAACAAGTCTTGAAGCACCACGTCAAACAACTCTGGCGTGCTGCCCGAGGCAAACGGACCTATCGTTTCCGGATGCCCAAACCCATGCACATCGATGGCCGCACAATTGTTGTTGTCGATGAGGCCGGAATGGTCAACGAACGACAAATGACCATGCTTATGCAGCGAGTGAGCAAGGCTGGCGGCACACTTCTCCTCCTAGGCGATCCGCGCCAATTGCCCCCAATTGAGGGGCGAGCGCCATTTCAGGCAATCTGCCGCCGTGCCCCTTGTGCCGAGCTTACTAAGGTTAGTCGCCAGGAGGACGACTGGGCACGCAAAGCCGTAGTTGCTCTATTCGAAGGTCGCGTCGCTGAGGCATTACGTGCCTATGCCGACCGCAAGCTAATTGTTGTTCGGGAAGACCGTGAGGAAGCACTGCAGTCGTTGGTGCTGGATTGGACGGCCGTCGGCCTGACGACGCCCGACCAAGCCGTCATTCTCACTTCGACCAATGAGGAAAGTGAAGCCGCGAATCTCCTGGCACAGCAGAAACGACTCCGGGCCGGCTGCCTAAATCCCAACCGTTCGCTGGAGATTCGCGACCACGACGCGGCCAAAGGCATCGCCTATACCAATCGAGTTTACGTCGGCGACCGTGTCGTTTTTACCCTTAACAACCACCAATACGGCGTTGAAAACGGAGCCGTAGGGACAATCCTGTCCCTCAGTCCCTCTCCCTTTGTCCGCTCTATAGCCGTCAAACTGGATGACGGCCGCCGCGTGATTATTCCCGTCCGTCACTTCCCCCACATCCGACTGGGCTATGCGATGACAACCCACAAGGCACAGGGAGCTACCGTTCCGGAAGTATTCGTCTTGGCGTGCAGCGCGCCGAATCACCCTATCGCCTATGTTCAGTTGTCGCGGTCTATCCGCAAGACCCGGCTCTACACCGACAAGTCGATGTACGACCAGTTCGAGCAAGAGATCGAAGACTCGCCGCTCGCTCATCAGATGCAAAAGTCTCTGGACCTCCAATTCGCCACGGACCTCCTTCCCGAGGTCGCCGCAAACTTGAAGCCTCTTGCTGGCACACCACCGGCCGCTACACGCTCCGCCAAGAGCAAGCAATCCCAGGCCGTCCGCAATAAAGCAAAAACTGGCAAGAGACAGAAGCCCCGTCGTCGCGAAAATCCCGACCAAACCTACCTGCTGCAGCACCTTGAGTCGCTCAAACGCCGCCGACGTAAACGACTGGCTGCCGGGTACGCTCCCGACACCCTCGACTCCATTTCCCTGCCCGAAGTCCCGGATGACTTCCAACCTCTGGCCCAAGAAGCCATCGCCGCTCCCTATATTGCTCGCGACCAAGTAACCATCACTACTCAGACCATGGAATGCAGTCAGATTCCCATAGAAGTCATCGTTGACGTCCATTTCCAAAGCTCCGCGACTCATGCTCACAGACTGAAGGAGAAAGAGGAGCAAGAACGACGCGAGCGAGAGGAAGAGCAGCGAAAGCAAGAGGAAGAGACCCTACGTCAGAAGCAGCAGGCCCCAACGCCCGCCGACACGTGGCATTCCTCGACCACTACTTCTGACTTCACCGCTGCGTCATCCTCCAACTCTGGATTCGCTTCCCTCGACACTTCCTGTTCCATCCCCATCTCCACGCCGATGCCGCTTAACGATGCCAGTCAGAAGCAGTTCTTTGAGCTTCTAGCTCGTGAACAAGCGGCAAGAGATGCCTCGCTCACCACCGTGGTCTATGTCTCTTAGTCCTAACCCCAGTTTACATCCTTTCATCCTACGCCGATCATGTCCACGACGATCATCGCCTGCCTACGGAAACTTCTGGGTTTCCGCGGCACCACCCCTGCTATTCCCCATGACCCTGATTTTTGGCGGCAGCTTGGCCACCACGAACTTACCGCCATCGCCATTGCACAGTGCTTTTCTGAATACTGGATACATAAAGGCGCTGCTAAACCGGAAAGTAAAGCACGTTACTGCCTTCGCCGCTTGACCGGTGAGATTCCGATCAGTTGTGACAACCCCCAAAAACCGTCCCGATCTTTTCCCGACCATATGTTGGAAACTCACCCCCTTCATTGGTGCGTTGCCTACACTTGTTTTCTCTATCCGCTTTCCCAAGCCGTAGAAATCGCTCGCATCGCCGCGGTTCGGCGATGTCACGACCGTCAACTAGCCTATTACCGCCTCGTGCGGCAGGACTTCGACGTGTTGCGAGCAACGCAGGTTGCGTTTGCTCTCAAATTTCGAAAAAACCGGACTCCCGTCGAGCCCAGTTTCTGGCGGCAGATTGGCCATAACCCGCCCCATTCCCGCCGCCTGATACGGTGCTGTCCCGAATATTGGTTCCCACGCACCAAGCCGTCCTGGCGAAAGGCCGTTTGCTTCGCTCGGCGATCATTGAAAAGACTCGGCCTGCAATTGGAGAAGCCGGACCACAACTTCTATGAGCTTGCTGCGATAGGAAAAGCCGATATCCGCCGCCGTGACCCTGCCTACTGGTACATGCAAGGGCACGATTGGAATGAGGCTCTCTTGAAGGCCGTTCACGAAGCCTTCGGTGGTCTATGCCCGTGTGCCAAAGAATTCTTTCAAATTCGACGCCTGATTAAGGACGCGGAGTCCGAAGGCGAGCTCCTCGCGGATGGCAACATCCACGTCGCCGGCCCGCATCTGGGCTTTCAGGATGAATACGAATTCCTGCAACAACGACGCCGACACAAAACATCGCGTCGCTCCTCGCCCCAATGGGGACCGCTAAAACTCACGTCGAAGGCGTCCGCCCGAGCTCACTGTTGTGCGATTGGCTTACCCGGCGCTGGCACCGACACCCTCCTCCACGTTCTCATGGACTCCGTAAGGAAATCACGTTGGCTGGTTGTTGACGGTGGCCATAACCTGCTTCCGGCGGTTTTGTCGGCACGCCCCGCAGAGCATGTTTTTCTCCTCAATCCCTTCGACGCTCGGGCATGCGGATGGAGCATTGCCGAGGATGCGGCAAATCTCTCCCAAATTCAACAACTCGTCGCGGCAATCTTGCCCGATGACCCCAGCAGTGATGCCACGATTCTCGAATCGGCGAGGCAAATCCTCACGGCCCTGATCGTTACATTCAACCGTCAGGCTCCCGGAAAGTGGGGACTGTCACATCTCTTTGCTGCACTGCAAGAAAACTCCCTTGCCGTTGTTCTCTCCAGTTCGCCCGATACTTCGAGGCTTTTTGATTTACTGGCTACCACTCCTCACCTGAGTTTAGTCGCCGAGTATCTTCACGCCAAACTAGCTCCCCTTCAGCCTTTAGCCGCTGCCTCGCGTCGCGCCGCCCGGCATGTCAGCATTAGTGCCTGGCTCCAGTCCTCGTCAGCACTTGTCCTCGCTTGCCATCAGCCTCACCAATCTGCACTTGCTTCCGTGAACCGAATCATCCTTCGGCTACTGACTTCACGAATGTTGGAAGTTCAACCTCGCTCCCGCCGAACACGAGTATTCATTTCCGACCTGGACCAGGTGGGACGTTTAGATGGACTTGTTGCGATGCTTACGCAAGGTGCAGCCAACGGCATAAGTGTGGCACTAACCGTCACGGACCTGGACATCCTCCAGCGTTACTATGGTTCCGAGGCGACAGGCATCCTCAGTCTATGCGATAATTACGCTATCCTAAGAACCAACAATCCCTCAACCGCACGCTGGGCCTCACAATTGATCGGGACGGAGACAATTAAGATGCTCCATAAAACCAAAGGAACGCTATCAGGCAAGACCAGCCGGGGCATGACGATTACGACAACCGAACGCTTGCTGGTCCCTCCAGCCGCCTTCCAAGCATTGCCGCTCCAGAAAGATAACTCCCTCGTTGTCGGTTTCTTCAAGACCCATGGACGCCGCATCTTCCGAGGTCAAATCACTCGTTCCTCGATACCCCTTATGACCAAATCAGGAACGCCGACAACAGAGGTTGCTTCATTCATTCCGTCCGCAAATGATGCCCCGATGCTTTCGGATGAAGCCGACACTCTATTGCAGGATTTGGGATTTCCTATTTCCGAATCCTCGGCCCGAAGTTGCAGGAAGAACCACGATCGCATGAGTCACTCGGCGAAAACGCCCATGGCCGCACCAATGAACGATTCCGATTTCGATATGGACGATTTTCCACGCATCAGATTGCCGCGACGCAAGGATTGAACTCTCTACAGAACTACTCGTGAGCTTGCTTCACCAAAGCGGCTACCGAACCAAGTCTCATCCACAGCACGAGATACAGGCAACTCGCCGCTCTCTGTCGTCGCTCCCGCCGAGCAGCGTTTTCTTAGCCATAGCTCGGGTGCCTCGATGTCAAGAAGAGGGAGGCGATTGTTTGAAAGTTTGACGGCACAATCGCAAAGCCGGGAACCATCTACGCGATGCCTGCCCCTGAAGGTTAGGCAGGAATTAGAAACCGTCCCCGAGAGGGCAGTGCCCCTCGGGGACGCAAGAGACGGAGCGTCATCGACGCACCCTTCGAGTCGATTATTGCTCGGTCGGTTTGTACGCCTACATATCCGACCTCCTCTTCACCGACTTCCCGCAGAATACACCTTTCTTCGGCGTTAAGCAAACCTCTTCGGTATCCCCCACAACGCTCGACACGGCGACATTTCTGAATCTCATTCTTGAGCGACATCCTTACTTTCCTACCCGGACGAGCCACCCCCCGCAGTTTCTATAGCACATCTACTCCTCGCCCCGCCATAACCTCCTCGCAGTCTGATCTTTCTCAATCCATCTGTGGCAGAAGCCTTTCCCCGGTACTCGGCAGGCCCGGTATCTCCCGTCGTCAGCCAGCCTGTCGAGGACCGGTGGTGCAAATACGGTTACTCCCAAGGTTATTTCTACCAATTACCCCTACCCGCTCAACAAGGAGCAAACCATGAATCTCACGCGTGCTTCACGCGAACTGTTCCGGCGGACGCCGGATGAAACCTTTCCGTCGCTGGAAGTCTTCCAAAAGCACTTCCAGTGGCAGCGAGAGCAGTCGCTGGAAATCTGGCAACCGCCACGGACCCTTTCCGCCCGGCCGGCGGGAGGCGAACGGCTGATGCTGGACGCCGGCGATGACGGGGCCTACGAAATGAACGACTGGAGCTTCGGCCAACTCTGCCGCCTCTCGGGAATCGCCAAGGATACGGTGAACCGGCTGACGCCGGAAACCGCCTCCCGCGTGTTCGCCGAGACGCTGCCTGGGGGCCAGAAGCCCTTGCAGTTGTTCACGCTCGGCGGCCAACTCCGTTCCATCCACGCCGCCAGCTACACCCGGCTCCACAATGCCGACCTGCTGGACGTGGTAAAAGATGTCGCCGGCGACTTCCAACCGCCGCCGGCGGGCTTCAACGGGGCCACCGGCCTTTACGGCGGGGAGCAGGATATGTTCTGCTTCCTCATCGACCCGGCCGGCTGGACCGAAATCGACGGCGAGACCTTCGCCCCTGGATTCTTCTTGTGGAATTCGGAGGTTGGCTGTCGCAGCGTCGGCATCGAGACGTTCTGGTTTCAGCAAATTTGCCAAAACCATATCGTCTGGGACGCCGTGGAAGTTGTCGAATTCTCCCGTAAGCACACGACCAACGTCTTTGAGGCCCTCGGCGAAATCCGCCAGGCCATCGCGGCACTGGTCCGCAAACGGGACGAACGGCGTGACGGATTCCTGAAGGCCATCCGGCATGCAATGGACACCAAGCTCGGCACCGATGCCGAGGAAGTCCAGAAGGTGCTCAGCCAGAACGGTGTCGGCCGCAGCCTGGCGAAAGAGGCTATCTCGATGGCCGAAGGCCGCTTCACGATCTTTGCCATGGTCGATGCGTTGACACGCATTGCCGGCAAGATGGCCAATGCCGGGGAACGCCTCGGCGTGGACCAGCAAGCGGCTCAACTCTTGGCATTGGCGGTGTAGCCACCTGCCTTGCGTTTGTTGCTTGCCGGGTGGATGGTCTGCCCGGCATGTTTTGTTTCTTGTTTCCTCAACACGGAAAGGAGGGCATTCCCATGCCCAAAACCACAGAGAAAGCGAAAGTCAAGCCGGTACACGAAATCCGACTCGGCCGGATTAAAGCCGCCATTTGGGAGAACGAAACCCAGAATGGCGCCATGTACAACGTCACAATCTGTCGCCTGTGGCGCGATGGCAAGCAGTGGAAGGATTCGTGCAGCTTCGGCCGCGACGACCTGCCGTTGGTTGCCAAAGTTGCCGACCGCGTCCATTCCTGGATCTTCGAACAGAACCAGGACCAGAACGGCTCCCACAAGTCGGAGCAGAACGGCAGTGCCGAGAACGGTTCCCCCAAGGAGGAATTCTAAGGTTCTCAGAGGCCCGTCATGCACCACCGGCCTCTACCTATTCGTCGTTTCCGCCGCTGCGGCACGCCCGCCGCTGCGACGCCTTCTAGGCGAGACTGCAAGGCCTGCACGTTCAGTTGTCTGGATTCGTTCTTCATCTTCCGCCCCTTGGCTTGCCCCGCGAGGCTCCTGCACATCCGTGCCGGGCAGACGCCCGTCACGGAGGGTTTGCACGTCGGATCCCCACGCTTTGGCCGCACGGCCTGACGTTCCTCCCCAAACGGTTTTGGAGTTCATCCGCATCGGGTGAATGAACCCCAAAACCATTTGCTAGGAGGAACTAAAGATGATGACGAACGAAACCAAGCAAGACAACCGAGCGACCCTGAAGTGCTTTCTCCAAGGGCTTACCGCCGGCGAGACCGTGCCGATGCCCGTGAACGAGCCTTGGGAAGCGGCGATGGAGCGAATCCAGAGGGCCACGGGACCGGCAGAGATAGACGAGAGAATCTACTTCTGGTTCCTGGAGGTTCTGCCGCCGCGGTTCATGGACGGAAACTACTTCTGCTTCGCGGAAGGCATGGAACCGTTCCGCCTCTTCTGGAAATCCAACGGGCAGTACTTCGCCCGGCAACTCGACTGGAGGGAGACCAAAGCTCTTTGCCGTCTCGCCAACACGCCAGTCTATTAGTGACCCACGCGGACAGACGCACGGAGGAGGCCGCCACAGGGCGGCTTCTTCCGCGTTCGCGAGTAGACAGCCCACCGGTACAAGCTGTCGGAAAGCCCCAGCTTTCCGCGTGACTGCGAGCGAACGCTTACCCAATTCTCTTTTCCACCGGCCCTGGCGAGACGGCCCAACACATGGGCCAGCTTCGCGAGATGCCGGTGGTGGTTCTCACTCTTGTTCGTGGCGATGCACGCCGCGAGAAAGGACTTGCCCATGAAATCCATTCGTTGTTGGAATGACCTATCCGCCCACGGGATTATCCCGTTAACTGGCGAAGCCTGCGGATTGTCGTATCGCATCCTTTGCGACGTGACCGCCCGAGGCAAAAAGACCCTGGAAAAGGCGTTGAGTATCGCCCAACTGGGGCTTCAAGAAAACTGGAATCACGGCACCGACAGCGATCCGCATGTCGGTTCCCTCATGTTGGCCCCCGACTTGCTGACCTTCATCGGGGTCTTCGCCCTGCTGGAGGCCGGCTGCCGGGAGGTCTGGTTGACCAAGCACCATCAAGTCATCGGCATCGAGCCGGATGATCCACCGGACCGACTGGACGGCATGACGCGGTACTGCGGCGACGAAATGCTCCGGCGTTTCGCCTATGCCGGCACCGCTGGCGACCGCAATCAGCACGTTATGACCGGCCGCGTCGTCTGACCGCGAGTGCCTTCGAGCACCGCGATGCAATGCTCCCAAACGTCAACCGCCGAGCGGTTTTTGATCTGAGGTTCCCCGCACCACCGGCACCTCACCTTCTTACTGAAGAAGAGGCTGGTTATTCATGCCGTGTTCTCTTGCAGAATTCACTGTCGGAATGGCAATTGCGAATCTCCTCCGATATTTTCTCCAAGAGATCGCAAAGGACGCTCCCCCTGCTACTGAGTTCATTGAGCGTTATCGCATCAAGGGCCTTCCGAGACTTATGCTCGCGTATGAAGCGAAAATACGCGAACTGGCCAGTCATGTAGTACCTGACACTACCGTCAGCCTGTACTCGCTTCCGATTTGGACCTTCCCAGTTAACGGCGAAGTCGTCCGTGCCGAGGGCGACCTTGATTCGCTCGCTCCAATTCCAAATCACGGATTCCACCATGTATATGAACCGATCGAATGATTCGTTGTCACCGCTTAGATGGTTAATGTCGTCGATATTCATGTGGTACTCCAAAATGGCTCCCCGCGGCCTCAGCATTGAAAACAACTCGACCCGTTCAAGGCGACCAGTCTTGGGCAGATGAAAGTCGATCCAAAGGTTGCTTGGTCCAAATGGGTTCGCCTTTCGTACCTCCCTAAGCGTCGTGGTAAGCGGCAGGTCTTTACGGAGCATCAGATCGCCGTTCGCATCCTTAAAGAAACCTTCAACTTTCGGGTCAGTTCCAACAACCTGTCCAGCCGCTTTGCTCATGGGAGAAATGCAAATGCTACGATGGATCCAGCCTGCCAACAGCTTTCTGGCCGGGCTCTGAAGGAAACCCGCGGGCGAGGATGCACGCGGAGATGTTACCAGCCACGTCAGTTCCATTGTACTTCAGCGTATAGGCGACGAAAAGCCATCGTCCCAACACGCCCCCCCTTCGCTCATAGAGCAGCCCATCGGTACAAGTTGCCAGGAAAGCTCACTTACCGCGTGACTATGAGCGACGTCCCAAGCGCAGGGGCTACGGGCGGCAGAGGTCCAGGGACTTCAAGGACGTATCCCCGATTGCTATCCTCCCTACCCGCCCGTTCTTTTTCGGCCCGTGGGTAACACGTCCCCGCGACTGCCCATAACATCTACGAGGCCATGAGCAACTACCACCATACAGTGTCGCATGCCAGGGGCGGCGGCGGTCGGTCTAATGCGGCCCGTGCTCGCATTTCCGCTCCCAACCAAATGCTTCTGGATTTTGACCTACTCCCTGAAGAGGAGCAACTTGCATCGCTTCGTCCGGTGGATAGCCCAGTGGTGGAGTTGGCTCGGCGTCTTGCCACACTCTTGGAGGCCGATCCGTCCGTCAATTTCAACAACGCGGCAATCGGCCGTCTGGCCCAAGAGATTTTCGGCTCTTCGGCCGGGCACGGCCGTGACGCCTATGACGCCGCTGAGGCGGGCTTGAACATCCAACTTCACCGGATGGGGCTTGACCTTGGCAACGTGCCCACCGCGATCGACACGCTACTGGCCACGCAAACCCGGCTGCCTCTCCAGACCCGCCGCGACCAGACGCAGATTGAGTTTCAGCAGTTCAGCACGCCGCCGGCCGAGGCCCTCGTGGTGGTCAAAACTGCCGCTCTCTGCCCAGGAATGTCGGTTCTTGAGCCGAGTGCCGGAACGGGCAATATCGCAGTTCTCGCTCGACTCCTTGGAGCAGACGTGGACACCAATGAAATCGATCCACGCCGGCGTGAGTTACTCACCTTGCAAGGATTCGAGCCGACGGCACTCGATGCCGAACGCCTCGACAATCTCCTTCCCCTGGAAAAAACCTATCATGCCATCGTCATGAACCCTCCCTTTTCGGCCACCGGAGGCCGAGTCAACGGACACCGCACCGCCTTCGGAGCCCGCCACATCGAGCAGGCCCTCTTGCGACTTAAGCCGGGCGGTCGCCTGGTCGCCATCGTCGGCCGCGGCATGGCCCGCGACCGGCCGCGGTTTCGTGACTGGTGGACGGACATCGGCAGCCGCTATCACGTGCGTGCCAATATCGGCATCGACGGCCAAGAATATGCCCGTTTCGGCACCAAAATTGACAACCAAATCATCGTCATTGACCGTGGCGGTCAAACCACCGATGAAACGGCAATCATCACCGGCAGCAGGTTGTCGATCCGGGAAGCATTTCAGCTACTTGAAGGTCTATCTAAGGAGGACGTCTATGGGCGAGTTTGTGAAGCAAGTCAGCAGACAGGCAGTGGAGGTACTGCGAGAAACCTTCGGCCGAGAATTGTTGCCGGAGGAGAATCCGCTCCTGGAGCTAGTGGGTTTTCTTCTGGAAGACGGATTCGGGGAGGTTCAGCCGCCACCGGCCGTGCCGATCACCAGCCAGCAATGGCTGGATTGGCATCACCTGATGTTCATGGAACCGGAGGAATTGATAACGGCGATGAACTTCGTCATGGAGACGCGGCAGACGAAGCTTCCACGGAAACGGGAGGCAATGCGGCTCTGGGCGGCTTGCCTGATGCTGAGCACGCTCGACCAATTGGAAATGATGTAGGCCAGCTTGAAACGACCCACGTGCCGCAGTTGGTCGACATCGAGGAGGGGACCGTCTTTGCCGCCTACCGCGTGCAGAAGGCCGTGGTCCGCGGCTCCCAGCCCCATCCCGCCAACGTGGTCGAAAGCACGGCAATGGCGTGCGTCGAACCGCCCGATGTCACCTACCGGCATCACCTGCCCGCCGAAGTGATCGTCGAAGGATGCGTCTCGAATCTGCAAATCGAAGACGTAATCTACGCCGGCCAGGCCACCAGCGTCATCCTCCCGGATGGCACACGCAAAGGGCACTGGAATGGCGACGGCACCGGAATCGGCAAAGGCCGCGAGGTCTACGCCTTCATCTACAACGAATTGGCCCAGGGCCGCACGAAGCACGTGCATATCTCGGCGGCACACCAGCTTGTCGCCGATGCCGAACGCGACCGCAGTGCCGTCGGGCTCCCCCTCCGCATCATCCACCAGGCACGCTTCAAGACGGCGGAGCCCATCACTGCCGATTCGGGCGTGTTGTTCACGACGTATACCCTCTTGAGCGACGATTTCGACGGCGACCGGCAACGATTCAAGCAATTGACCGATTGGCTGGGGGCAGATTTCGACGGCGTGATTGCCTTCGACGAGGCCCACCTGATGAAGAACGCCGCCGCTACCCCGCACGGTGGCAAGGCGACGGTCGATCACGGCACGCTCCGCGGCAACATGGGAATTACCCTGCAAAGGCTCTTTCCGCAGGCCCGCGTTCGCTACTTCAGTGCCACCGGGGCGACCGAGGCCCGGCACATGGCCCCCTACGAACGCCTGGGACTTTGGGGAGCCGGAGCACCGTTCGCGGATTTTCCGGCGTTTCTCGTGGCCATGGAACGGGGCGGCGTCGGGGCAATGGAGATGCTCTGCCGCGATCTGAAGAGCGTGGGCACCTACCTTTCCCGTACGATCAGCTACGGCCCGACCCGCTTGCCGGACGGGAGCATTGTCCCGGACAGTGCCGTCGAGTACGAGCCCCTGCTCCACCGACTCACCCAGGATGAACGGGCACAATACGACCGGATCGCCGACCTCTGGTCGGGGCTCCTGGTCGAATTCGAGGCGGCCGAGGGCAACGCCGGCCAGGGTCGCAACGGCAATCGGTATGCTCATTTCTATTCCGCACAGCAGCGGTTCTTCCTACAATTGATGATGGCCTACACGCTGCCCGACGTAATCGCGGCCATCGAGACGGATCTCCGCCAGGGCCGCTCCGTCGTCCTCAGCCTCTTCAATACCTCCGAAGCCCAGACGGAACGCAAAGTGCGTGACGCCCGAGCCGCCGGCGTCGAGTTGTCCGAACTCGACGCCACGCCGCGGGAAATGATCGTGCAACTCATCGAAAAGCATTTTCCACTCTTTCAGTACCGCGAAGAGACCGACCCCAAAACCGGCCGCGTGCGTCGCGTCCCCGTCCTCGATGCCGCCGGAAATCCCGAAATCAATCGCGAGAATCAGCGTCGCCAGCAGGAACTGCTGGACCAGGTGGCGGACTTGGATTTTCCCAGGAATCCGCTCGATGCACTCGTCGCCCGCTTCGGCGTGGACAACGTTGCCGAAATCAGCGGCCGGACCTACCGCTTTGAAGGCAACAAATACGTCCGCCGCAAGCTCGACGGCGTGCCGCGGCGAGAACTCAACGAGTACGAAACGCGGCTTTTTCAGAGGGGAGGCAAACGGGTTGCCGTGCTCTCCGGTGCCGGCTCCACCGGGATCAGTGTACATGCCGACGTAACTGCCAGGAATCAGCAGCGGCGAGTCTTCTATGCGTTTCAACTATCCTGGTCGGCCGACCAACAGATGCAGGCTTTCGGCCGCGTCCATCGCTCGAACCAAAGCTCGGCACCCGTCATCCGGCTTGTGCTTCTCGACCTGGCCGGCCAGAAACGGCTGGTCAATGCCGTCTCCAAGCGATTGGCGGCACTCGGGGCTTTGACCAAGGGCGAGCGGCAGTCGCTCTCTAGCGACCTCTTCCGCCCCGAGGACGTGACCGACGCCTACGGCAAAGCCGCCCTGTCACGGCTCTACCGGGAAATTCAGACAGGTCGCCTGAGCGACGAAGAAATTGGCCTCAGCACCCTTGAACGCATGGGAGTGCTCGACAAGGAAAAGAACGCCGTCCGCGAGAACTACGCGAGCAATGTGGAGCATTTTCTCAATCGGATCATGGTGCTGCACGTCGAATCCCAAAACCGCATCTTCGAGTTGTTCCACGAGCGGTATGTCGCAGCGGTGGAAGCCGCCAAACGCCAGAGTGCTTTCGATTTCGGCGTAGAAGAGATTCGTGCCCACAACCTTCGACGGATTGCCGAGCCGGAGACGCTTTTCATAGACCCCGGCTCGGGGGCACGAACGATGCTGCACGAATTGGAAGGTGATGTCGATGTCGTGCGGCACGCTTTTGCAGCGGTCGCCCTGGCGGCCAATCTGGGTTTTTATCGGAACAACCAGAGCCGCCGGATTTACGGCGTATCCGAGCACCGGGACGCGGAGGACGACACAGTTTATCTCACGGCCGTGAAAGGTTCACGACGTGGCCTTGAGCGTGACGAACTGGACGCAAAGTACGAGCAGGTCGAACTTGCGGAAGCCCGCGAGTGGTGGAACGTCGAATACGGGAAGACGCCCGCCAGGGAGCCGCAGCGGTTCCATATCTTGAGTGGAGCGATTTTTCCGATCTACGACAAAGTCATGGGGGCGTCGGGGATTCGGAATGTCAAGATCGCTCGGGCAATTCTCGCCGATGGCCAGGCCCTAGTGGGTCTCAATCTGAGTCCGACCGACGTTCCCAACGTCAAGCAGCGACTCGGCATCGGTACACCGCTGGCCGCAGCCTCACCGGCTGAGATTCTGGAATTGGTCAATGGCGGCTCGTTGATCGAGCTCGACAACGGTTGGCGGTTGACGATGGCCAGAATCGCCGGGGATGAAGTGTTGGAACTCATCCTGAACGGCGTCGCCGCCAATCGCGACGAGCTTCTAGGGTACGGTCTCTCAGAGGAGATCCTTCATTACAAGCGGCGATGGTTTGTCGTCCGCGAATTCGCCGATGATGTTCTCAGTCGCCTGCTGGTACAACGGAAGCCAATCAAAGACCTGACCAATTGTGACGAAGCTGCTTGATTGCCCGTCGGGGTTCACAGTCACTTTTCCAGCATATCCGCAATGTAGTATAGGAGCACCGCCAATTCGCCGCATGTAACCGTGGTTCCGCGATCCGGGTCGTCGCTGCCGACGATAGCAGCAGCCACGCGACGGACCGTTTCGCATCGGCATCGTTCATCCGTCGGCGTGTTATCGTCATCCCATCCCGGAAAAAGAACCGGAGTGTCCCGACTCGCGACCGAGCCGAGATTGTCGGCCGCCGCACGACACAACTCGGTTGGCTCCAAAAGCTCGTTATCCATAAACTGGCCTCTCTCGTTTTGCGGGCAAAGCGGCCCCGCAGTGTGCAACAGCCGTCGCTTCAGTTCAGCAATTTTCGTCGATCACTGGCAATTCTACAAAGGGATCAGCCACGCATCCCGGCATGAGAGATTGCCCCTCAGTGCTGCCGCACGGCGAGATCCCCTGCAATTGGGCCAAACGACAAACCACCCGCAGGTGGCAATCAAAGGCCAGTCCTGCCTGCCAGTTGACAGTAATTGGCAGAAACCGATAATGACGGTTTTACTTATGCGGTAGCCGCCCGCCCTTGTGCGAGGGATTTTTTATGCCCGCTGAGCCCAGCCACAGCGTTCTCACCATCGACGAGTTGGCTGAGTACCTGAAAATCTCGAAATCAACGCTTTATAAGCTGGCACAGGAGGGCAGCATCCCCAGCCAGAAAGTTGGAAAGCACTGGCGTTTCCACAAGGACACCGTTGACGAGTGGCTCCGCCAAAGAGGTCCAACGATCATTCCACCAAAGGCCGATTCCAAACCATAACCCGACCCGCCGTTTTTTCCTCACATAGCCAGATGCCTCCGGCCTGATGCCGACCGCCCTGCCGAAGTGTCCCCATGAAGCTGACCCAGTACCACGCCAAGTACATCGCCCACGAACTAACGCGGCGTTGTGCTTCCGACAGCGTTGAGAAGCTTACGGCGGTTCTATCGGATGCCCAGGTCGACCTTAATCCGCATCAAATCGAAGCGGCACTCTTCGCCTTCCGCAACCCGCTTTCGCGTGGTGCCATCCTGGCCGACGAAGTAGGGCTGGGGAAAACCATCGAGGCCGGGCTCTTGATCGACCAAAGCTGGGCGGAAGGGAAGCGTCGCATCTTGGTCATCGTGCCGGCCAACTTGCGGAAGCAGTGGAGCCAGGAACTGGCCGACAAGTTCTTCCTCCCATCGGTCATCTTGGAAGCCCGCACCTTCAACGACACCATCCGGGCCGGCAACCTCAATCCCTTCCAGCAGAACGCCGTCATTATCTGTTCGTACCATTTCGTCCGGAAGATGGAGCCTTACATCCGCCAGACACGCTGGGATCTGGTGGTCATCGACGAAGCCCACCGGCTCCGCAACGTGTACAAGCCCACGAACAAGATTGCCAACGCCATCAAGCAATGCGTGGCCCCATTTCGCAAGGTGCTCTTAACCGCCACGCCGCTGCAAAACTCGCTCTTGGAACTCTACGGCTTGGTGAGCATCATCGACGATTTTTCCTTCGGCGACCTGAAAACCTACCGCACCCGCTTCACCCGGCTGGGGAACGACAACGACTTCAACGACCTGAAGGAGCGGCTCAAGCCGATCTGCAAACGGACCCTCCGCAAGCAAGTGTTGGAATACGTCAAGTACACAAACCGCCATGCCTTGGTGCAGGAATTCGTGCCCACGCCCGAGGAGCAGCGGCTCTACGACGTGGTTTCCGAGTACCTCCAGCAGCCGACGCTCTACGCCTTGCCGGCCAGCCAACGCTCCCTAATGACGCTCATTCTGCGGAAGCTGCTGGCATCATCCACCTACGCCATATCCGACACGCTTAGCGGCCTGGCCTACAAGCTCGAAACGGCCGCCACCCAGGCGGAAAAGGTGGACGCCCCGCCGGAACAACTGGCCGACAACTGGGAGGAGATCGACGAACTGGCCGACGAATGGGAGCCGGACGAAGAAACCAACGGCGAGCCGGAGCGACCGAAATATACGCCCGAGCAGGTCGCCGAAATGCGGCTGGAAATGGCCAAGCTCCGCGAGTTTCATACACTGGCCCGCTCCATCGCCACGAATTCCAAAGGCGAGGTTCTTCTGACGGCCTTGCGGCGAGGTTTCGCTGCCGCCGCCAAGGCACAACAGGAACACGCCGGGGCCACCCTCCAGCAAAAGGCCCTCATCTTCACCGAGTCCCGCCGCACGCAGGAATACCTTTTCCGCATCCTGGAGCAGACCGAGTTTCGCGGCAAGGTCATGGTGTTCAACGGCACGAACACCGACCCTAAGTCCAAAGAAATCTATCAGGCTTGGCTCAAGAAACACGCCGGCACGGATCGCGTCTCCGGCTCCCCGGCCGCCGATATGCGTGCCGCCCTGGTCGATTACTTCCGCGACGAAGCGGCCATCATGATCGCCACCGAGGCGGCTGCCGAGGGCCTCAACCTGCAATTCTGCAATCTGGTGGTCAACTACGACCTGCCCTGGAATCCCCAACGCATCGAGCAACGCATCGGCCGCTGCCACCGCTACGGCCAGAAATTCGACGTGGTGGTGGTCAACTTCCTCAACAAGAGCAACGCCGCCGACCAGCGGGTGTACGAACTGTTGGACGAGAAGTTCCGGCTCTTCAGCGGCGTGTTCGGGGCCAGCGACGAAGTGCTGGGGGCCGTGGAATCGGGCGTGGATTTCGAGAAACGCATCGCCGCCATCTACCAGAAATGCCGCACGCCGGAGCAGATCCAATTCGAGTTTGACCAGCTTCAGCGGGAGTTGGACACCGAGATCGCCGCCGGCCAGCGGGATGCCCGCGAAAAGCTGCTCGACAACTTCGATCAGGAAGTCGTCGAAAAGGTCCGCATCCAAAGCTCCGGCCTGCTCGACCGTTTCAACGAACGGCTTTGGCTGCTCACCCGGTATCTGTTGGCCGATTACGCCCAATTCGACGGCGACCAATACAGTTTCTACCTCACCCGCAATCCCTACCCCGGCGAGACGATTCATCCCGGCCCGTATCGGCTCGGCAAGAACGTCGAAGACGCGAACACCTACCGCATCGGCCATCCGTTGGCCCAGCGGGTCTTGGCCCAGGCAATGGCCCTGAATCCGCCGGTGACGGAAGTGGTTTTCGACTACTCCGGCAGCGGCAAGAATATCGCCGCCCTGACGCCCTATGTCGGCAAGAGTGGTTGGCTCACGTGCTCCCGGCTGGGCGTGCAGTCGCTCGAAAGCGAAGACACCCTTATCTTGGCCAGCGTTACCGACACCGAGGATATGGTAGATGAAACCGCTTGCCGGCGATTGTTTGATCTTTCGGGCTGGGTGAACGCAACCCCGGCAGTCCCAGCAACATTCCAGGGTTTGCTTACCGACGCGACGTCCCGCCGGCAGGCCGAATTCCTTGAGGTACTCTCCGCCAAGAATGGCCACTGGTTCGACACCGAGATGGACAAGCTCGACCGTTGGGCCGACGACCGCCGGGCCGCCCTGAAGGCAGAGCTTGAGGAACTCGACGAGGAGATCAAGGAAAAGAAGAAATTCGCCCGCATGGCTCCCAACCTGCCCGAGAAGCTTGAATTCCAGCGAAAGCTGCGGGGACTGGAAACCAAACGGGACGAGGCATGGCGGGCCTACGACACCGCCAGCCGAGACATTGACCGGCAGAAGGATGCCTTGTTGGACGAAATCAGCCGGCGGTTGGAGCAGAAGACGGAGTGTAAGACACTTTTCACGCTTAAATGGAGTCTCGCATGAGCATGGTCAACTGGGAGTATTCCTACCGCTGCCGTGTGAAGCGATTTCAACGACAACCACGAACCCTAACTCATTGAAGGCTACACATGGGAACCCTTTCAGACCGTGCATGGGAACGAGTAAATACTAGCTCCTGGGATGCTTTGCGGCCGTCATTTCAACGGATAAATGACGCCTTGCTGAGTGTTTCGACTGAGGTATTTGGAGATTTGACAACGATCTACATCAAGTACTCGACATCCGTGTCAGCCACCTCACCCGTATACGCTGTGGTATGGGTCAAGACTGCAAAACAGTTAGTTGTTGGAATGGCACTTCCGGAAAGTGTGTCGGCCCCGGAGTTTGTGGGACCGCCACAAGGCACGAAGTACAAGGGCCTCACGCGATATTTCGTGATTAAACCCGGTGACGCTGTACCGGATTCTATCGACCATTGGGCACGCCTGGCATTCGAGACGGTGGTAGGCGACACAACACAACCATAGATCGTCTTCCCGAATACAAACGCGACAGTTTCTCCAACTCACGGTGATTTCCCATGTCTAATGGAACGACAGCACATCCTTCTTCGAGTCCCGAGACCGACGCCCTCGACCTGAGGTCGCATGATATTACTGGCGACAAAATTGCCGACCTTACACGCCTTTTTCCCGAGATTCGCACGGAGGGCGGTAAGATTGACATCGAGCGATTGAAGCTAGCCTTGGGCGAGGCCGTGGACGTGGGTAAGGAACGCTACGGGATGAACTGGCCGGGCAAGAGAGAGTGCTTCAAGACGATCCAGGCCCCCAGCCTCGGTACACTCCGCCCCTGCCCGGAAGAAAGCGTCAATTTTGACACGACTGACAACCTAATCATCGAGGGGGACAATCTCGAAGTACTGAAGCTCTTGCAGAAGGCATACCTCGGCAAAATCAAGATGATTTACATCGACCCGCCTTACAATACGGGAAACGATTTCATATATCCAGACAACTACACTGAAAGCCTAGAAACCTACCTGGAGTACACAGGCCAAGCCGATGCAGAGGGCAAGAAGTTCGGCACGAACACCGAAGCCGACGGACGGTTTCACTCTAAGTGGCTTAACATGATGTATCCGCGTTTGTATTTAGCCAGAAATCTGCTACGCGACGATGGACTCGTATTCATCAGTATTGACGACCACGAGCTTGACAACCTCCGTAAGCTCTGTGCGGAAGTGTTTGGTGAGGAAAACTTCATTGAGGGATTTGTATGGAAGAAGAGCTATGGCGGGGGTGCCAAAGAGCGATTTGCCGTGAGGCAGCACGAATTCTGTATCCTTTACGCAAAGAACATTGATGCATTGAACGAGTTTTGGCTTCCACCTGACCCCGAGGCAGAGGAGAAATACTACGACGGCAAGGACGAGCATCTTGAGAAACGCGGGCCGTACAGGATCAAGCCGCTTGAGGCTACCAAGAGCATGGATCGCCGTGAGAACCTTATGTTTCCCATCACTGCACCCGATGGCACACAGGTGCTACCCAAGAGGCAATGGTGGTGGAGTAAGGACCGCGTTGAAGCGACGATTGCTGAAAATGGTCTCGTCTTTACCAAGACGGACAACGGATGGAGTATTTCCTACAAGCAATACCTAATCGGGAAAGATGGGCAAAAGCGAGGAGCCAAACCGTTCTCGATAATCGACGGAATCTATACGCAGCACGGGACGGCTGACCTACGGGCGTTGTTTGATGATGAGGTAGTTCTTCAGTTCCCGAAGCCAGTAGCACTCATTGAGCGATTCCTGCAAATCGACGGCGACAAGAATGCCCTGGTCATTGATTTCTTCGCTGGTAGTGGAACGACTGCCCACGCCGTATTTCAGGCGAATGAGGCAGATGGAGGTAGCCGCAGATTCATTCTGGTGCAACTGCCGGAGCCGACCGAACGGACCGACTGCCCAACGATTGCAGATATCTGCAAGGAACGCGTTCGGCGAGTGAACAAAAGGCTGAACGACGCGGACGCAGGTAAGTTCGACATGGATAACGGGTTAAAACCCGACCGGGGCTTCCGCGTCTTCAAGCTCGACCAATCCAACTTAACGACCTGGGACGCAGGGATCAAGCATGATCCCGCCACCCTTGAACGGCAACTTGAACTTCATGTAGACCACATCCGAGATGGCCGGACATCGCACGACATTCTCTACGAGCTCCTGCTCAAGAGCGGATTCCCCTTGACCACGCCGGTCGAAAAGGTTGCTTTAGCCGGCAAGTCGGCATACAGCGTGGCCGGCGGGGCTCTCGTGATCTGCCTGGAGCCGGAACTAACCCTCGACCTGATCCGGGCCATTGCCGAGAAGAAACCCGAGCGGATTGTCTGCCTGGACGGAGGCTTTGCCGGCAACGACCAACTCAAGGCCAACGCTGTGCAGATATTCAAGACCAAAGGCGTCACCAGCTTTAAGACGGTATGAAGGGAATCACCATGAAACTGCAATTCGACGCTAATCAACAGTACCAGCTTGACGCCGTGGCTGCGGTAACCGACCTTTTTGAAGGCCAGCCCCAAGGAGCCCCAGAGTATTCGGTTATCCAGGTGGGCGACTGGGGCGGATTGTTTGCCGGCCAGGCCAGGACCGAACTTGGTGTGGGCAACAACCTGTTACTAGCACCCGAAACACTTCTGGCCAACACCCGGGCATTGCAGGTACGCAACGACATCGAGACCGGCGATCCCGCCGCTCCCTTGGAGGCATGGGAATTGTTCGATACGGCCGCAAACGCAGTCCGAACCTGTCCGCACTTTTCCGTCGAGATGGAGACGGGCACAGGAAAAACCTACGTCTATCTGCGGACGATCTTTGAGTTGTCCCGTCGCTACGGCCTCCAGAAGTTCATAATCGTTGTGCCCAGTGTCGCCATCCGCGAGGGTGTGCTTAAGAATATCGAAATCACGGCGGAACATTTCCGGGCGTTGTACAACAACCTGCCCTTTGAGCACTTTGTTTACGACGCCAGAAAGGTCAATCGCTTACGGCAATTCGCCGTTAGCAACACGGTACAAATCCTTGTCATCAATATCGACGCCTTCCGAAAGAACTTCACCGGGGCAGAGACCGAGGATGAACGGAAGAAGAGCAATGTTTTTTACAAAGAAACAGACAGGCTACCGGGCGGACACTCGCCTATGGAATTTGTTCAGGCCACACGCCCCGTCGTGATCATAGACGAACCACAGAGCGTGGACGCCACTGAAAAAGCCCAGGACGCAATTCGGGCACTCAATCCTCTATGTACGCTTCGCTACTCCGCCACGCACCGCAATCCATACAACCTAGTTTATCGGCTGGACCCAGTGCGGGCGTTTGAGCTTCGCTTAGTCAAGCAGATCGTCGTCGCCGAAACTAAAGCGTATGGCGGGGCCAACGACGCCTTAGTACGCGTCGAGCAGATCGACTACAAGAAGGGCATCAAGGCCAAAATACGTATTCATGAGCAGAAACCGGACGGCCCCAAGGAGAAATCGGTCACGGTCAAGAACGGCACCGACCTCTTCAGTGTGTCAAACGAACGGGCTTGCTACCAGGACGGCTTCGTTGTGGCCGAAATAAACGCCGAACCCGGTAACGAGTTCGTGCGGTTCAACAACGGACGGGTAATGCGGCTTGGCGAGGAAAGCGGCGGGATGCGGGAGGAGGTGTGGCGATCACAGATACACGATACAGTCAAGAGGCACTTGGAGAAGGAGTTGCAGCTTCGCGGGCGGGATGTAAAGGTCTTGAGTCTGTTTTTCATCGACCGCGTGGCCAATTATCGCGACTACGACGAGTCGGGGCAGCCGGTGAAAGGCAAGTTTGCCCTGACCTTTGAAGAGACCTTGGCCGAGCTTGCCAAGGACAGTAAGTATACACCGCTAGAATGGCTGAAGTTACCGATGGACCGGCTGCACAACGGCTATTTCGCTGCGGACAAGAAGGGTGTGCTCAAGGACACGCGGGGCGACACCCAGGCCGACGACGAAGTGTACAATCTAATCATGAAGGAGAAGGAGCGGCTTCTTTCCGAGGAGGAGCCGCTGCGGTTCATCTTCAGCCATTCTGCTCTTCGGGAAGGCTGGGACAACCCGAACGTCTTCCAGATTTGCACGCTCAACGAAACACGAAGTGCCGTGAAAAAACGTCAGGAAATCGGCCGCGGCTTGCGTTTGCCGGTAAACCAGTTCGGGCAGCGGGTATTTGACGAGTCGGTCAACAAGCTCTTCGTCATGGCCAACGAAAGCTACGAAGACTTCGCCCGAGCATTGCAGACCGAATACGAAGAGGATTGCGGTGTCACGTTCGGCAAGGTGCCAATCACCGCTTTCGCCAAGCTCATACACGTTGTTGACGGCGAAGAAAAGCCCATTGGCCGCGAGATAGCCGAAGTCATTAAGACGGCCTTGGTTGAGCAGAAGATGCTCGACACCGAGGGACGCATCCAACCGGCCTTTGACCCCAAGCGAAAAGACTTTAAGATCGAATTACCCGAGGCCCAGAAGGAGCTTGTGCCGGCCGTGGTGGATCTGTTGGCGTTGTACCAGATCGAGCGGCACATCCGTAAGGACAAAGACGAAGGCCCGAATCGGCTGAAGAAGGAAGTCACGCTCAGCCCCGAGTTCACGGCCCTATGGGACCGCATTAAACCCAGGACCACTTACCGCGTGGAATTTGAGACCAATGAACTAGTTCGGCGTGGTGTGGCTGCTATCAAAGGCATGGTGCGAATCGATGCACCAAAGATTATTATCAGTACGGGACAACTCAACGTGCAACGTGGCGGAGTTACAACGACGGCCGTCAGCGTGTCACAGGTGCAGGTATCCAACGACCGTCATCCCGTGCCCGACGTGCTGGCCTACCTGCAAAACGAAACTGAGCTAACCCGCTCGACGCTAGTGCGGATTCTAAAGGAGTCCGGCCGGCTGACGGAATTCTTTCGAGATCCCCAGCGATTCATGGACGCCGTGGCCCACATCCTCAAGTACGAATTGCATCGGCTGCTGGTGGACGGCATCAAGTACGAACGGTTGGCCGGCGACGGCCCGGAGACCGAATGGGAAATGATGCTCTTCAAGAATGAAGAACTCATCAACTATCTGACGGCGTTGCAGGTCAACCATTCCGTGTACGAATACGTGGTGTACGAATCGGAAGTTGAGCGGGAATTCGCCCGGAAGCTGGATACACGCGAGGACATCAAGCTCTTCGTCAAGCTGCCCGGCTGGTTCGAGATCGACACTCCAGTCGGCAAATACAACCCCGACTGGGCCGTCATGAAGCATGACAACCAAACGCTCTACCTGGTCCGCGAGACCAAGAGCACGAAGGACTTCCTGAAGCTCCGCACCAGCGAAGCCGACAAAGTCCGCTGCGGCCAAAAACACTTTGAAACCTTGGGCGTGCCCTTTGCCGTGGTGGTTTCGGCCGATGAGGTTTAGCGTGACGGAACACTTCTCAGGTGGCAGCATACTACCGCTCTTAGAGGGGATAAGTTATTTTGTGGCATGCCGATCTTTTCCGGACGGGTGAACCGAAATCAATGACTCTGCGTAGTAAATACGGGTGGGAATCAGATGGCTTCCATCTCACGCAAAGGGATTTTCATCCGAATAACCAGTTACAGTTGGTCGCCCTTGCGTCGAAACCATTGGCCTAAAGGACTTGCCGCCAACCGAAAATATTTATAGAATCCAACCCAATACTCCTCCACTGGGGTAGATAATTACAGGAATACTTGAGTTCCTAACAGTGGATCAGGGATCGAATGACTTTGGGCTACGGGACTTACCAAACATGAGCACCAGTTTGATTCACACTAACGTCGTGGCAGTTGCCCGACAGTTCAATCCAAGCGTGTTCTCACAGCTTTGGCTGGTCCGGCATGGCATCGCCAGTGAAAACGAGTTTGAGCAGGTTGCAGAATCCCTGTTCACTCCAGCGATTGTTCAAGTCCGCCTCCCGAGGTTCGTGCTGCTTGTCGTGCCGGAGCAACTTCAATTTGCACCTCTACCACCAGACGTTGACCACAGCGAACTGGTGCTCGAAAAGATGGGCAAAATCGTCGAAACTCTGCCGGAAACGCCATATATTGCAATCGGCCTGAACTTCCAATGGCACTTCATACCCGAAACATGTGAGATGAGCAAATTCTGCCGAAGGTTGTTTTTTCGAGATAATCTCTTATTCTCCTCTTTCGACCAACCAGATGCACGCTTCGGCGGATACATGAGCAAGGACGTGCTCGGTTTTCGTTTAAGGCTTGACGTTCGCCCTCTTCGGGTGGAACAGCCCGAGGGAGTCAGGGAGCTATTTCAATTTGCATTCAATTTTCACACCGACATCGCCTCTGACGTGCAGGGGGAGACCTCTGTGAGCCAAATTAGGCGTATGCTGGGACAATGGAATCAGGCACGAGAGCATACACGGCAGATTGTATCGAATTTGGAGGCTTGATAATGGCAATCAAAGAAGCATCTACTCGGACGCTGGCTGAAATTGATTTTTCCACAGTTGCCGCGTTCGAAAACCTCTACAAGGGCTACTGCTCGTCTGATCGCATCAGCCGGCAAAAAGGAACAACACCATGTCCGTGTACGACGACCAGTGATATCCGTGCGACCAAGGGAGAGACCAGTACGGACGTGACATGTTGTATTCCGGCAAGAATCGTTCGTGGGAAGGCGGTTCTTGGACAAGTCAGCAATTGGCAAGATGACGCACGCCGCAATTTGCTCCGAGATTCTGCGGTCGAATTGTGCCGGGTGTTTGTCTCGTCGGGCATCATGTCTCACGGACCTTTCTCGGCTCCGGCTGAACCGCCTAGTCCCTTACAAGCGAGGGCGATTACCAACCGTCTTCGCTCGCTAGCAGACGATGAAGTCAGTCAGCCGATCCTCGATATTGACGAGGCCGTTATGCTCAGCGGGTTTTCGGCTGCGGCTCAACCCGTAGGAAGCGGTCAAATCCGTGCCTCTGCGAGTTTTTTACGACGTGTTGAACCGACTAGAGCCCCCGGCTTCGGCCGAACGAGTGCTGCTCTACTCCTCTGGTTGGAGAGCAGCGATGACACCAACGAAGCATGAGGCACTTCATAATCAGCAGCGTGCTTCGCAGACTGTTCCGATGGGTCAAGTTCCAATGGAGCCCCGTGATTCCTTTCAATACTTGTAATTCACATTTGGCTCAGGGCGATATCTTCAGGAGTCGTCTAGTAGGTCCCCTCGCGGACGACGAGGTTCGCGTGCTTCGCACCGAGGATTGCGACCATGGGGACCATGTTCTTGCCGGGAGCCCAGGCCGCGTATACGCCTACTCCGACTTGATCGAGCGGCTGGCCAAAGTTCCCGTCGAACGACGTGTGCCGCCGTTTCAAAGGAGGAACGGAACTCCGTCGGAGATGGTTGTTGTATACGGTGACCTTTTCGAGTACTTCATCTTAGCATCGCAGACCTGTGATGTGAGTGGCAATGACGGTCCAGCAAAGCCGTTCGCTGCTATCTGCCCGGTCGTAACCATGGGCGAAATGTTGGCTCGTGAACGGTTTCCCATTTCAAAGGAAAGCAGAAAGGATCCGGCGAAGTCGACTACAGTCGTTGACTATCTTCAAGAGACACTTCAAAAGGACTTTTCGGCTGACCGCGATGACCCATTCACACTCCCCAATCGAGTACGTGATGCGTTGGCGGAATGGCAACCTGCAACGTCGAGCGAGAAGGAAACACGTGGGCGTATCAAGAACATTCTTAGTGAATCGAGTTTTAAGAAGTCATACCTTTACTACCTTCCGGCCGATGTAGCATTTAACATGCCGGAATGCTACGTTGACTTTACCCGCCTTTTCTCGGTCGTCACAGAGCGAGTGTCGAGCATAGCCTCAAATCGGGTCTGCACCCTTGTTTCCCCTTACCGCGAGGATTTCGGTAGCAAGTTAGGCTCTTACCTTAGCCGGGTTGCAACACCATCACCGCTGGCACCACCCAAAATCCAATAGCTGGGAGGCCGTTTTGCCAAAGACGGCGATGGCTAGGACCAGTGAGGTCGAGAAAGTTCAAATTCAGGGCATAAGCAACCACTCGCTACACCAATGCTAAGAGCACAGGTAGAAGCAGCGAGGGCGGCGACGATGCCGCAGGATTCCGCCGCGATATTCCGAATCCCTCGGAATAAGTTTCGGAAGAACGGCATCAGCCAGCAGGAAAGGGAGAATGCCGGCAGTCTTGGCCGCGAGAGGGCGGCTGGGCCGAAATCGGAAAGAAGCTCGACAGCGGCGATTCTGGCTCCGGTTGAGCGGCGGGTTCGCGGAAACTCCGCCGGCCATCCCGATTCGGGAACGGCGGCTGTGAGGATATCGGCAATCATGCCGGCCAGTGTTGGCTGCCGGCCGAGTGATTAGGCCGCCCTCAGCTAGCGACCTTGCGTTTGAGCGGCCCGGGGCGGCTTCGGTTTCGCCACCGGGGCCTGTTTCTTCAAAACAGGCTTCTTGACCGTTTCCTCACTCACGTAGTGAGGGGAACCACCGTTGGTCATGGCAGTGCTCCTTTCTTTGGCTAAGGTTTGCGGGAGTTGAGTAATTGCTGTGTCCGGTTGTAATACTTGCGAAGCGTGTCGCGTGAGCCGGCAAACAGCACGATTTCTAGGGCAAGGAATCCGACGTGTGCCGCGAGCCGCCCTGGAAAAGCAGGCCCTTCGGCAAAAATCCTCGCAAAATAGGCGAACGCTGTGGCAATGAACATGTTGGCGTAAAACTGGTAGTACCGGTAGTGATTCTCGATGAGGGTCAGGTATCCTTGAAGCTTGCCTTCCAGATTGGCGAACTTCCAAGCCGGCGGCACCAAACCGGTTGCATGATGCAGTTGATCGACCATCGCCCATCGCACTGCACTGACCGTAACGCCGGCCGCTAGCGAAGCCAAGGTGACGTACATGAAACCCGCAACCGTCGGGGCGTCTTGATGTGAAGCGGTAATCCAACCCGCCACCGTTGGCGAAAAATAACTGAAGCCTGACAACGTCACGAATCCGGGCAACAGGTAGGCAATCACTAGGCCGAAATTCTGATTGGAAAGTGTGCTCATGGCCGACCGATGCCAGCAAAGGCGGCACGGGAGCCGAGGCGAGACAGTCCAGATGAAAACGGCCGGAAGGTGACATGCGTACATCTATGATAGCGGCGGATTTTCATTTGGCAATAGCCCCCCCAAAAAAAATTAGCCGCTGCTCATTTTCAAGATGTCGGCGACCGTAGAAGATTCCGCCGCGAACGGTTCAAACGGCCGGACGATACGACGGCGAAACCGCAGAACCATCGGGCTGATTGGCTCCAGACTGGCGGCTTCTCTACGGCGATTGATGTAGCGTACTATATTAAGCAATTGCTGGCGGACGGGAGCGTACGGTTCGTATGGCAAGCCGTACAATTCCGCCGCCAGAGCCTCAGGAGCCCGAAGTAAGGCAACATCCATGAAGTACGCCTTGAGTCCCTTGTACCACTCCCGGTCGATCTGGACACGCACTCGCCAGCGATTATCTCGGATTGCGGCGGCCTCCCCCTCTTTCTTTCGCTTGAATCCGCCCCGAACCACCGAAATCGAATACCCCTCGAACCGGATCGGAATCCGGCGAACGTCGCGGATGCTCCGGGCTTCCTCATCGTAGAAAGGATGGAATCCATGCGTGGCCAGGAGCACAAACCGCCGCTGATATCGGAGGTAATGGACGTTGGCAATCCCCACCGCCTTCCGACGTGCCCGGGACGTTCGCGACATGCCAATGCCATACTTGGCAATGAGCTTTTCGTCGACTTCTTCCGGAACCTTACCGTAGGGAATCACCCCCGAGACGTAGAACCAGTAACCATGCGGTAGGTAGCAGCTTACCAACTGCTGAACAAAACCGGAAATCGACCCCGCGGCACAACGGTACTCCATAACCGCTATTCGCCCCGTGCCCCCCCGGTGCTTCTGCCGTTCGCATAAATTCCCCAATCCGAAGGCGAATCAGGGAAGATGGGCACCCGTTGATCCTTCACCCTTCCGCCCGTAATCTATTAAGAAGCCGACCCCATTCCCCACGGTTTACGGAGAAACCACCATGCCCCGCAAGTCACGAGCCGAGCGTTTTGCTCCACTGGAAGACGAAAACATTCGCAAGCAGATTCCGAAAAAGATCCTGCCCCTTATCGAGCAACTCGTTTTGGAGCAGTGCGTTCCCGTCAACGCCGCTCTAACGCTTCGCTTGAAGCTCCTGGAAATTCGCATTCGAGAGCTTGAACAGCGGCTCAATAAGCTTGACCCGCAGCCGCCAGCCCTCACTTCTAACGACGCCTGGCCCGTGGATGCTGAAGAGAATGGCGAGGCCCCTGAGTACACCGAAGGCTTTTCCCACGACCCGTGGGATGACGATGAGGATGACGACGAGGAAGTCCCATTCTGATATGCGATAGTCAAAGTTGGGGCTGTTCTCGGCCAGCCCCACGCCGCCAATTTGAGCAGAACCTTTCCCTTTACCGAGACCGCACCTGGCTACAAATCAGGCGACGGCTCAGGCATCGACCGAAGTCGGTGCAGGAAACCTCGACCAGCGGCCGCTTGGCGGGGTCGCGACTGTATTCCACAGTGCGACCCCGCCAATTCATAGGCGTTCCGCTCTAATCCTCCAGAAAAACCGACGCATGCCGAAGGCACACGTCACGAACATCGCCGGCCGCTACCGCAAGCGACACCTCTCCCGAGATGCCGATTTCGGCCGCTACCGCATCCACCACGGATTATGGGCAACCAGGGCAACACCCCAGCCGCCCGACCTCTCGATTGGCCTATTGACCAGTCAGCCCTTTCGTTGTGGCACTTGTGCCCGGCACCACCCGTAACACGCCAACGGGCCGCGACTGCCTGCCGCGTACACCGCCCAGGTCGGTACATGGTTGAAACCATGCTCCGCGCCAGCTTCTACTCAGGCCCCACTCCCAGAGTTGAGCATTTCAAACACCCGCCTGACCAAGGCGGGCACCGGCGACCAAGCCGGCCGCTCAACTCCTTCCTGCGTTAGTCATGCACTCCGAATCTTGGGTCACGTGGCTAGAGGGTGTTATCCCTCAGGCAAGTGGCCGTATGTGCGGGATCCCGCCCGCCATAGTTTCAGCCAGTTGGCCAGAAGGCCAGAATTGGCTATTTCAGGGGTCAGAACACAGAAGCTACCCCTTACCCTCCGATCACCGCTTTTCGCCGCTCCTAGGGCCACCGCGTGGCTCCCAAACAGCGTTTTCGGCAGCGTCTCCCAAGATTCTTACCGGCAAGCCCTTGCGGGCCTTTCATGGTTGAGCTCTTCACGGCCGCGGGATTTGCCCGCAGTCCCCGAACCTGATCTAGGTCCGGCTCCGGCTGTCACCAGCCGAAGGCTCCCCACGCCGGCACGCGTTCAACGAACCTGCCCTTTCAGGCAGGCTCGAAGCCCGCAGGCGGATTTGCAGCCTTGCGACCGCTCACCGACTTTGCAACATGACGACCCCGATGTACACGCACCGGGGAATGTCCGCATCGCCCCCATTCCACGTGCCGGCCGCAAGTGCCGGCACCGGAGCCAAATGCTATCGGATAGAACGCTGAGATTGGACACTGGAATACAAATCCAGTGAGTTTACTTCAGCGAGCCTCCGTCGAGCACGGACAAGCCACTCGCATGGCATCCGGCTCTACTGGCACAGCACATGATGGCTGGTTAGACCATCCCCTTAGCCTGTTGGTTGCAGGTTTACCGGGTGTACTGCCCAATCGAGAGGTCTCAACGGTACGTTAGCACCACCGACGACCGCAGGACAAAGGTCCTGCTGTTAAAGAGAATACGCCAGCCAGCCGACTTAAGCACTCTTCAACCAAACTTTTCCGGAACGAGCTAGAGGCAGACCGCCTTTGCTTTTCACGACCGCCGCTGGCTTCTCCGAAAGTGTTCAGTATCAGACCAGAGCATATTTTCGGTTACCTTTCCAAGTTAGTGGTTCTGGTCTTTTCCAAAACAGCCTCGCCACTTTCATCGCGGGCGGCAGCGGCAGGCAAGGGCGTGCCAGCGTAGCTGTCACTTGCCCTTGCCTTCAGCCGCCTATTTGTTGCCCGCGATGAAAAGGGGCTCTGGTGTCCCTCCTTTCGGTTCCACGCGTGTGGGCGAGAACCGAAAGGAGGAACACTATGGAAAAGACCAAAACCACAGACTCAGAACCGAAACTCAGAATCCTTCGCTCCGCAGATCCGAAGACCATTTTCGGCCAGATGACGCCGGCGGAAATCCTGAAGAAGCACGGCCTTCCGAAGTTCTTACTTGGAACCTCACTGAAGACGGAGAAGAGCCGCAGCGTCGGGGTGCTGGCCAGAGTTCTCTACTTCACCCCCGGAGTCTTCTGTCCCAACGCGACGCAGGGGTGCCTGGCCGCGTGCTTAGGCCACTCCAGCGGACGGATGCAAATGCCAACCCACGCACTCGCTCGCGACCGCCGAACCGCACTCTACGTGGAGAAGAACCAACTCTTCCTTCAAATGCTGACCGTTGAACTGAGCCAGTTGGAAGAAGAAGCCCGCAGACTTGGACTCATCCCCGCCGTAAGGCTCAACGGCTCCAGTGACCTGCCGTGGAAAAGACTTCACCCCGAACTATTCGCTGAATTCCCGAACATCCACTTCTTCGATTACACGAAGGTTCCCTCCAGGATGGTGCAGTTCCTCAACGACCCGAGCTGGCCGAAGAATTATCACCTTACCTTCTCGGCACAGCCTGGCAACCACGACGAAGCATACAACTTCCTCGCCCAAGGGGGCACGGTCGCCGTGGTGTTCTGGCCGGACCTGCCACACACGCACTGGGGAACACCCGTGACCGACGGCGACAAGCACGACGCCAGATTCCTCGACCAAGCTGGCACGATCGTAGGACTGAAAGCCAAAGGGCAAGCAAAGAACGACACAACCGGATTCGTCATCAGGACTTCTTCCGACAAGGCTCCGTCGAAAGCCAAAAACAGCCGCCAGGCGAAGCAGCCGGAAGTCACATTCGCCATCGCCGCGTAATCGGCCCTCAGCGGCCGCACGGCTATCATGTCTATCCTTGCTGACAGGTCGCCGCGGATCGCTCCGGCGTATCGCCAATCGCTTTCCTGCTGGATGTACACGCTGGTTCTGCCATTAAGTTGAAGATCGTTCGCAAATGCCTCTCCAGCAGACACCGGCGGTACTGGCGGGTGAGTGCTTCGCTTCCAGAAGCCACAGCATCCCGGAATCGCTCGACAATAAACGATGGCGAGGACTTTAGTGCCTCGACCTCCAATTCGGCCAGTCTTTCGGCGGATAGCCCGGCAAGATGCTCCTCAATCTGTTGTTGTTCCACGTAGAACTTCTTGTCCTCGGGGCGTTCAATGCGCTTGCGTGCCTTCGATTGTTCGGGTGGGTTGCTTTTCACGGCGGCAAGAGAAACCGTTGTCGGAATCTCTGGTGGCGGCGTGTAGTCTTTACGAATCGACTCTACCAGATAACCCGCTGGATTCTTGGAGATTCGAGCATCCCGGCGAGCGGCCAAACGGTCGAATACGTTTAGCTTTGCATTGATCGTTTCGGCGGGAAAGTCACGCACCAGCCGATTCGCTACCGAAGCGGTCACGCCACGGTCCACCAATTGAGCTTCCAGGCCAGCCGGCTGGGGTGATTCAACCTCTTTCTGAGCCGGCTTCACCGCACGGATGAACACGACCTCCCATTCACCACGTCGTACGCAGACGAACCGTTCTTTTGCAGGGAGTGCTTCCAAGTAGCCGGCTTCCTCTAATTCCCTGATACCCGGCGTTAGCCGGCGTTTTAGCTGGGCGGCATCATAGCTTTGGCTTAGCAAACCGACATGCTCCCGAGCAAATCGAGCAAGGTTATAACGCTGCCTTCCGCCGAAATAGAAGTGCTTGTCGAGAAAACGATAGAGTCTCTTGGCGACTGCCGATTTGAGCGTCTTGTAGAATTCCAGATCGACCTTCCTGAGATTCCCGGCACGAAAGCTGCGAAAGATGATTTCGTTCCAGGTGAACGACGATAGCGGCCCGCCGTTATTGTCTCGTGTTGACCGTTCGCCGCTTTTGAGACGCTGGTATAGCGTGAGGTTGTCGAGCAGGTGAAAATGTGCATTCACCCAACGCTTGCGGGCCTTGTCCCACCAAGCGTTGTCGTAATAAAGTGTCACTCCGACCCAGCGTTTAAGCGATTCCTCCAATCGCGAGTAGCTTTTCCCTTCGTCACGCCAGTTCAATAGGTGAATAAGCTTGTAGCGGCTGAACGGCACTTCCCGATTGGTGAAATTGTCGGCTTTGCTCAATTGCACCAGTCCCAAAATCACTTCATCGTCCAACGCCGTAGGAAGGCCGAATTTGTCACAAGCCGAAATCGTCAACCGCCGCACGACATCCTGCCCGTGGCCCTTGTCCCGGATCTGATCCTCGAAAACCAGGGTCTTGCAGCCTGGCGGAACCCGGTCGGCCAGCAAGGCCAAAGGGAACTCCGCCAAATTCATTTCATCGCGACCCATTCTCTTGAGATGAGCTCTTTCGCCGTGGGTTTCCATCGAACTCTTCCCTTCCTTCATTTTCCCCCAATCCGCAAGAGCAACAACATGCTGCCGCTTTGTTGTTGCTGTTTGTAATCAGTTGAATAACAAGAAGTTGATTTGCGTACAATCCAGTAATTTCGCACCCTTTACGCTCGCCTTCCTGTCTCCATTCACGGTATTTTCACCAGAAGCCTGCCTCGGTTCCCGGTACTGCCCTGCCTCGGTTCCCGGCTATTGCCTGTCCTGATTCCCGGTATCAATTCCTGGAATTCTATTGCCGGCGGCAATTGCCGTCCCGAATGCCGGCAAAGCCAGATTGCCCAAAAAGCTGGCATTATGGCAATACTGTAATGCCAGCAAATAGGTTCTTGGCAGGCAGGGTAGGCCGTGCTAACGCTTTGGCATGAGGATTATCGCTATCGCCAACCAAAAGGGCGGCACGGCCAAGACCACAACCACGGCGGCATTGGCCGTCCTTCTGGCCCGCAGTGGGACACCAACACACTTGATTGATTGTGACCCCCAAGGAAGCCTTACCCGTTCGTTCGGCGTGCAAGACGATACGGACAGTTTCTACCACGCCCTCATGCACAGGGCTGGCTTGCCGATTCGGACCATTTTGCCGTCCCTGACCTTGACGCCCAGCACGACCGAACTTGGACGGGCCGAAACCGAGCTATTGAGCGAGACTGGCCGCGAGTTCTTTCTCAGAACCAGCTTGGAAAAGACCGCTCTGCCAACCAACACAGTTGTTCTTCTCGATTGCCCGCCATCGCTAGGAGTGCTCTCGGTAAACTGCTTAAGCACCGCCGGCGGCATGATCGCGGTTGTTCAACCGGGCGGATTCGAGTTACACGCCTTGGCCCACCTACATATTACTATTGAGGCAATTAGGGAGCGAGTGAATCCCGACTTGCACATTCTCGGAGCCGTAATAACCAATTCCCACCGTCGGCGGAAGATTACCGAACAAGTCCGTACTGAAGTCGGCCGTCTCTATCCTTTGCTCGGGACCATCCGAGCGGACTCCAGGCTGTTGTACGCCACGACGGCCGGGACAATACAACGGCTCACTACGTCCAAAGCACTTATGGACTATGCAAAGGTCGTCGAGCAATTGCAGCCGGTGCTGCTATGAACAAGGCTCAGGTACACGGTATTTCCGGAGTGCTAGACAGGATTCTGTCGTCCCCCGAACCGGAGCACACCGTATTCGAGGATGCCCGCTTTTTCCCCGGCAGCTCCCAAAGGCGGTCAGCCAGCAAAGCCTGCCCTGTCGGGGCTCGCCTTCTCGCGAGACGCGGACGACCGCTGGGTGCCAACGCGAGAGGCACTTCCAGGAACAAGTTCACAGTGCGAATCGCCGCGGACTTAATCTCTACCTACCGTGACTGGTCCTGGGAAGCACGAATGCACCTCAGTCATCTAATCGAGAAGGCTTTGGCCGATTATCACGAACGAAATCGCTAAAGGCCGTATCTCTGTTTTTCGGAACGACCATCCTTTTCGCTTCGCAGGCCAACGCCAGGGAATTCTTGTTGACCCCCAGCGACTAATTTTGCATTGCCAATCCTCCTGGCGGTAAGTCACTGCGGCATTGCACGGCTGCATAACGCGAAGAGAGACTCAACCAATGAGGTGGCATCATGAATGACAACAAACCGGCTTACCGACTCCGCTACGGCAACGTCGTCGCGGCTGTCTGGGCTCGAAATTCGCAAATCGGGTATTTTTTCGACACGACTTTCAAGCGTGTTTACAAGGACGGTGACAAGTGGGGTGATTCGAATTCGTTTGAAGACCGCGATTTGCCCAATCTCGCGAAGGCCGCCGCCGACGTGCATACTTGGATCTACCAGCAGAAGGCGGCTGCCGTGACCGTCACTGGTGCGGAATCGGCGTAGGTCGCTCCCTTCGTCAACGCAACTTGGTTGTCGACACGCAGAACATGACAGCACTGCCGGTGCTTTGAGTAACGTCTTAGTCCGTGCTACCGTCGGCTATGGTTGAACCGATTTGCTTAAAAGGCTACTCGAATAGGGAGGCATGAATCCCCAACCGATTTCGATTCATTCTTCCCGCCGACGTCGCTTGGCAACCGACGATCGCTGCACCGACATGCAGCCATTCCGGCAGCAGGGCAGTCCCCGACTCGTTGCCATTGACTCTCTCTGTGCTCGGGTCGTCCAAGTTGTCAGCACTCACCGCGAAAGGCCACGCACCACCTATCCACATACCAGTGCAGACACTGCACTGCTCCCGGAAGTCAAACTATTAAGACTGCCTCTGACCGATGTTCAAAGACCTTCACGTCGCGACTTGAAGAAGTCTCGATAATAGTGGACAAGAGGATCTTCAAAACCCAGTGATTTTTCCAGCTGTTTTACGCGCTCGGTAAATCTCTCAAAAAAACCCGAGTACTCAATCGCGACAAGTCCCTCGTAATTCTCTTCCATTTGTTGCCTCAAGTTCGTGACGCCTGAATAGCAGAGGATTCCCTCTCTCTCAAATGCCTCGCGAATGGGCTCGACCAAGATACGTCTTTGTTCGCTTAACCGCTCCCAAATTCTCCTACGATTAACCCGACTCAAATTCGCTCCATCGCGAAAGACCTGCGCTTTGTGAATTCTCACCATTTCCTCTAGTAGGTTCGCAAGCACTTCCAGGATGGCACTGACATTGCCAAGCTTGATTGCACCTTTCTTAACGTCGAAACCCAATTCCTCACAGCGTGTAAACGCCTTCTGCTTCTCGGATTCATATTGGCAATCCGCCTCGTGCCATCGCACTTTCACGTCCTTACGGTCCTCGATTGTCAGTGGTGGCAATTCTGCGGTGTCGCACGACAGTATAGAATTACGCAGATAATTGTGGATTTCATTCTTGATTTCGGGCCATATATCATCGAAAGTCGCACTCAAGGTTGACAATGTCTTGCGGTATGTCTCGTCAACAGCCCCAAGGCTGTCACACATAGCCACAACAGCATCTACAGAAGTGAAATCGGGCAGACTCGTATACACTTGCTCTGAGACGAACTCCCGTGCCAAGTGCCTCTGAAAATCGTCAGCCGTGTCCCCGATCATCAACTTGAGCACAAGTCGAACGAAGTTACGCCTCACGATCGTCACCCTCATGCGATCCGCGACGCCAAGATCATTCCAATTGACTTCGCCCGCAGAATCCTCACTTGCAGTCCTCACGCCCGTCTCGACAGCGCAAGAAGCTTGCTGGGAATTCTCCTTCTCTTGCTCCGAACCCTCAGTAGTTCCCGTTGCCACGGCTTCTGCTTGGCCTCCTGTTCGAGCCGCATAATTCAGCGACCGCTCCAAAACTGACGCGAGCTCGCAGATTTGTTTAGGATCGTAGATCCGTCCTAGGTTCCAATCCGGCCGCGTTATCGGGGAAGACTCCCAGAATACATGGATCGCGAACGTATCGCCCGCGTCTAACGGTCTTTGAAAGCGTTCCCGCAACCGCACGACGGGCGCTTTTTTTGCCCCCTCCACAACGAGAAAAGCTTGTTCCATATCTGTCCCAAGAGGCGCTTCGGCATACTTAGAATTGCACGAGTTGCTGAAGATGCCCTTGATGGTGGACGACCGATATCCCCCCGCGATGAACGCATTGTAGAGTGTCTTAATGCCCAGCCCTAAGTATCCAAAGGGGACGTCTCCCTTAGTGCGAATGAGGTGCTCAAGAGCACACACAGTAAAATGTGACAGAGCCTTTGGCCCTTTGTCTTTCTTGCTCCACGCAATGTCGCCGTTGCTTGCCAACGCCACGATTACCTTTCCCTCTCCGTCATGGTCCGTCCCCAAGGCCGGATGCCAAAACTCCGTCGCAGCCAGCCTGGCGTCATACGGAGCGCCAACGAACCACAAGGCAAATCCGTGCGGCCCCCTCGCACGTCTATCAGTTTCTTCCCGTTTCATCTTGGGCTCCTGGATTGCCGCAACATCAGGTCTTCTTCGTTCCCCGAGGCCAAAGCAGCAGGCGTTTCCGCCGCAGGTTTCAGTGTCTTCCGGGCACAGAGTATAGCCGTATGCAACGGACCTGGGGCACGAAGCACGTCCCCAATACTCCCGTTATAACCGCCCTTTCGGTCCTTGGGCACCAATGACGCCCCAATCCCACCGAAAAATGGTTACTGGCGAAAAACTGACCAAGAATCAGCCGGAGAACGGGGGAGAATGATTTGCTCGTGATCCTCTAAAATCAATCCATGTAGATGGTACGCGAACTCGTCTTACGCCGGTCGTTGGCGAGCAGACGGGTACGTCTGGTGCCACGTGCCCCAACCTGTTTCCTCTGCTCCCCCTGGCCGATTCGGCAGCGGAAACGACCGCCGACACCCATCGTCAGGGGGGGCAAGGAT
This sequence comes from Pirellulales bacterium, assembly GCA_020851115.1. Lineage (GTDB taxonomy): Bacteria > Planctomycetota > Planctomycetia > Pirellulales > JADZDJ01 > JADZDJ01. The sequence continues at coordinate 37,623 of JADZDJ010000224.1, read as the reverse complement.
ATGAGGCCACGCTAGCGGAAGGAGGCCAACCATGCCAGCCAAGCCCTTGGCACTCGTGGCACCCTTTGAAACTGAGGGTTGCAGAACCATGGAACGCAAACTGATATTGGCGAACGAGGTGACAGAACAGCCGACGCCGTGGATTTGGCCAGGGCGCATCCCAGCTTGCGCAATCACGCTTTTGGACGGCGACCCCGGTCAGGGCAAGTCCGTCATTACCTACGATATCACGGCCCGGATAATCTTTCGCGAGGTAGACTCGCTTTCCGCCAATGGTAGCACACCACCAGTCGGTGGCGTTTTGAAGCCAGGGCTCTCCAGAAGCCTTGCGTGGCATGATCGGACCTCCCACAGGTTAGGTAAACCTTGTCGTGGAAGATCCGATGGAACCAACCCGCCAGACGGATTCATTATATGGCGGGTCGACCTGTCTTCCGAACTTTCGGGGGAAACGACGCAACTCGTTGCTTCAGAATGGTTTATAAAGTCGGGGCGACTGGTTTTGAACCAGCGACCTCCAGGTCGCGAAACTGGCTTTCGCTATCCCGGTGAGGGCAGAAGAGCTGGGGCACGGGGCCAACAGAGACCTCCGCTAGAGGCCCCTGGATTTCACCACTACGCCCGTGTCCCAGCTCTTCTGCCCTTGCCACCCCAGCAGTCGGTGCTTTGGATTTGCCGAGAAGACGCCGCACCGTCAGCCGTATCCTGCCGTACCGAGGCCGCCATCACCCATTCTCGCACTCCCAACTCTTTGCTGCAAGCAACCCTCACTACTCGCCGTAGCTACGGACTCTGGGCACAGATGATGTGGACCGGCAAACCGAAGAGGTTACACCATGCACGAAACAATTGAAAAAGAACTCAACGAGATCAAGGCGATGGTGGCACAATTGCTGTCGCAACGGCAAATTCAGGACTGGTACGACACCGCAAGCGCAGCCGAGCAACTCGACCGAGATTCGTACACAGTCCGTGAGTGGTGCCGCCAGGAAAGATGTAAGGCCGAGAAGAGGAACTGCGGCCGAGGCAAATCCAAGGAATGGATGATCAGCCACGAGGAACTTATGCGAATCAAGTCGGAGGGGCTTCTGCCCCGAAAACCGCCTCAATAGCCGCTTTCTTTGCTGACGGAAACAGGTGCGTGTAGCGTTTTCTCATTTCTTCAGTCGTATGGCCAACGAACGAATCGATAATCCGTTGATCGATTCCCATAAGGGCACAATTGCTGATGAAACTGTGCCGCATTACGTGCCATCCGCGCAGCTTCTCCCATTTTGAGTGCGCCAAAGCTCGTTTCAAATGGTCTTGGGCTTCATCGACGGTGATCGGTTCTGGCCCCGAACGATGCTTCTTGGAATGGGCAACCTTCTTCATGCAAAACGTGTAAGGGCCACCCGGATGCTCTTGAAGCCATTCCTGAATAACCTTCTTGAGAAACGGCGTAAACGGCACGCGACGGATCGTATGCTTCTTCTTCGAACGTTTCCGCTCCCGGATAATCACGGATTCCTCGTCAAAATCCACGAGCCGCGAGCGAATCAATTCGGAGCGTCGCGCCCCGGTATGTGCCGCCAAGACGACCATCGGGTAGAGAAAAGGTTGCTGTGCCTTTGCTTTAACGTGCTTCAGTAATTCGGTGGTCTCGGCAATGCTAAGGAAGAGGCAGTTCCAAAGCGACTCCCGATCCTTTTCCGAGAGGTTGCCCCGCTCGATTTGCTTTTCAATTTCTTCCCACGTCTGGAAAGGTGACTTATCCACTCCCTTCGGGTACTTGAGACCCTTATTCGGAAATGGCCCGATTACCCCTCCTGGAATCGCCCAGGACCAGACGCCGCTGAGCGTAGTCAGTTCCTTGCGGATGGTGATTGGGCTGATGGCCGTGCCACGATTACTCCGTTGTGCTCGGCGGGCGTTGATGTACTCTTGCAGCCGATCTCGGCTGATGGTTCGGACATCCGTTTTTTCACCGAGAATCCGTTTGAGGTGTTTTGCATGAATGCGGATGGTCGCCAAGGTGCTGTCTTCCACGACTCCGCCGGAAATGGCCTTTTCATATTGGTCGAGAAGCGTACCTAGGCTTACGACGGCAGGGGCTTCGACCGGCCCCACGATTTTCCCGTCCGAAAGAAGGAATCTAGGAATATCCGCCCCAGGAGGGATGGAGAGGATTCCACGTTCCACAAGTTTGATGTTGTCCTCGATGCGCCCGGCCATGCCCTGCGCATCCGATTCGCTTTTGGTGTCCAGGGACCGTTTGAACTTTCGCCCGCCGAGGCGAAAACTAATGTGATAATGGCCGGAAGGATATTGTTGGAGCCATGCCATGGAAAACGGTGATCGGTGGCAGATTGGTGGCAGTAGGGGACATTCAAACGCCTTCTTAGTATATCACTAGACCCATGCGTAAGCAACATAGACTATTGAAATAACACGGGTTACATGCAGAATCCATGCAACGGCCACGCAAGCCAAATACGCATCTTTAGGTTGAAAACTTAGCGAGGATGGGAAGAATGCGTTAGGTTTTGGCCTAGTGGTTGATGGTTGCAAGCCTTCCCGCGGCGACCGATCGCGTTCTTCTCTCATCGCAATGACCGCTTTGTGCTTTACTAAGCGGTCATTTCATTCTCGCCCAGAGTTCCAAGCGTATGCTGACCTAACCCAACCTCGCCAAGATTACTAGGTTGTACGCCTACATTCCTTCTGGCTTCGGCGGCTTCTTGCCGTATTTCGCCTCGTAATCCGCAGCGAACTTTTCCACTAGCTTCGGATTGCACTGGAAGCATTGCGATTCGGGCCGGTTGTGTTCCTTACACCAATCACCCTTCTGTTTGAAGTCGGCAGCGACCTTTGGGTTGCACTGGGCGCAGATGTCCTCCGGTACGCCATGCTCAACGCACCAATTGACGGCAACCTCGGAAACCGGTTCTGCGGTTTGCTTGCCAGACTGTGTTCCTGGTGTACCAGTCTTCCCACAACCAATTAGAGTCAGAACGCCAATCGTAAGCAATAAGAACAACGACCTTTTCATCTTCGATATAACTTCCATCGAATCCTCCTTTAGGCATCTGCCTAATTTAAGTTACGCCGAAACCGATTCAGGCACTTGCCTAGAATCTGCGTCAGCTTGACGAATCTTCTTCTCTTTCGACCCGATAGGGCCGCTAAACACCATGTAAAGCACGCGCAATACCAATAAACTCATTACCATCGCACTAAAAACGCCACCGATGACAACGGTTGCTAGGGGGCGCTGAACTTCGGCACCCATGCCCGTGTTAAAGGCCATCGGCACAAAACCAAGACTGGCAACCAACGCGGTCATCAAGACTGGGCGCAAGCGGGTCATCGCCGCCTCTTCAACCGCTTTTTCCAGTCCCATGCCTTGCCTGCGCAACTGCCGTATATAGGAGACCAATAGCATATCATCGAGCACAGCTACTCCCGATAAGGCGACGAACCCTACCGCCGCTGAAATGGAAAACGGCATATCCCTAATCCAGAGTGCGAAGATGCCGCCGACCCACGCAAAAGGGACGCCGGTGAATACCCGCACGGCGTCGATTACGTTTTGGTATGTCAGGTAGAGCAGGCCGAAAATGAGTGCCAAGGCAAGCGGCACGACGACCATCAGTCGCACTCGTGCTCGCTCAAGGTTCTCAAATTGCCCGCCCCACTCGACGCGATAGCGCCCCGGCGGCAATTGCACCTGATTAGCTTTCTGCCGGGCCTCAGCCACAAAACTGCCCATGTCTCGGTTGCGAGCATTGGCAGAAACGGTGATTCGCCGCTGATACCACTCTCGTTTGATCGTTGATGGTCCTTCCACCTTTGCAATGGTCGCTAGACGCGAGAGCGGGATGCGCTCGCCTAACGGAGTAGCGACGAGGATCGCGCCTATCGTCTCGGGACTCGCTCGCACGCTCTCGGGGAGACGGACAATCAAGGGAAAACGCAACTGCCCTTCATAGATTTCTCCCAAGTGCTTGCTGCCCAAAGATTCCACTAGGTCGAGCACTGTGTTGGCTGGGATGCCGTAGCGGGCAATCTCATCCTGGTTGATGCGAATTTGCAAGACCGGTTGCCCCGTGACTTGCTCGGTGGTTACATCAGCCGCACCAGGAATCGACTTTAGAACCCGCTCGATTTCAGAAGCCTTCTTTACCAATACATCGAAATCGTCGCCATAGAGGATTGCGGCCACGTCGGAGCGAACACCTGAGATCATCTCGTTTAGCCGCATCTCGATAGGCTGAGTCATGGCGATCCGCTGGCCCGGCAGGTCGCGGAGTTCTTTCTGGATTAGCGAGGTCAACTCCTCCTGAGTCTGCGCCCGTTTCCAGTGATTTCGCGGTTTAAGGGTGATGAAGATGTCGGAAAGTTCCACGCCCATTGGGTCGGTTGCCACTTCGGCGGTACCGATGCGGCTCCATGCGTACAAAATCTCGTCTGGGAACGCCGCCAAGAGAGCCTTTTCCATTCGTGTGTTGTAACGAATGGACTCCTCCAAGTCGATTCCTGCTAATCGTACAATGTTGACGACGATGGAACCTTCGGAGAGTTTTGGAATGAACTCCGATCCCAGGTTTGGAGCAATCATCCCAAAGGCAACCACCAATAGACTTAACGCAAATCCAAGCACAGCCAACTTATGGTGCATGGTAAACCGCAGCACCGGAGCATAGAGGCGCTTCAAGACGCGGATCAACAGCGGCTCCTGCTCGTCAATCCGCTTGGGAAGCACCAAACTGGCCAAAACTGGCATGAGTGTCAGGGAAAGGACCATTGACCCGGCTAAAGCAAAAATCACCGTAAGGGCCATCGGTTGAAAAAGCTTACCCTCCACACCCTCTAATGCCAAGATGGGTAGGTAAACGATCATAATAATCAGTTCACCGAACATCGTCGGCTTGCGGACCTCAACGGCGGCATCGCGGATTATCTGTAATCGGGTGCGCCCAACTGGATTGGACAGCGCCAAGTGGCGTACACAATTTTCAACCATTACCACTGAGCTATCGACAATCAAGCCAAAGTCGATGGCTCCCAAGCTAAGTAGGCTGGCTGCGATGCCGAACCGCAACATCCCGGAGAAGGCAAACAACATCGACAGCGGGATCGCCAGCATGACGATTAGCCCGGCTCGGAGGTTACCCAAAAAGAGGAACAAGATGGCGATGACCAGCAATCCGCCTTCAAACAAGTTCTTTCGCACCGTATCGATGACGTGGTCCACTAACTCGGTTCGGTCGTAAACCGTTTGGATGGTGACGCCCGGTGGCAACGTTGACCTAATCTCTTCCAGCTTGTTCTTCAATGCCCAAGTGACTTCGTGGCTGTTCTCGCCCATGAGCATGAAGCCCAGGCCAAGCACCGCTTCGCTCCGACCGTGGGCCGTAACGGCTCCTTGGCGGATTTCGTGGCCGGTCTGCACATCCGCCACGTCGCTAACGCGGATCGGTACGCCGTCCTTGGCGTTAATCACGATGTTTTCGATTTGCTCCACATTTACTGTCCGGCCCTGACCTTGGACCAACAGCATTTGTGATCCCACGGTAATGTTGCCGCCGCCGACATTGCGGTTGTTTTCCCTAACAGCCTCTGTAACTTGGTTAAACGTCAGCCCGTGCTTGACCAGCCGGGCTGGGTCGATGCGAACCTGATATTGTTTCTCATAGCCCCCCCAACTGTTCACCTCGGCCACGCCTGGAATGGAGCGAAGTTGCGGCTTGACCACCCAGTCGTGAATCGTCCGCAATTCCGTCAGCTTCTTGACTCGTTCTTCTTCCGGCAGCGTGGAGAAGTCATAACCTTCGTAAGTCAGCACATAATGAAACACTTCTCCAAGTCCCGTCGAAACCGGCCCCATTTGCGGACGCTCGATTCCTTGAGGCAACTCCACCGTGCCGAGTCGCTCGTTGACGACCTGCCGGGCAAAGTAAATGTCCGTCCCGTCTTTGAACGTGACAACAACCTGAGACAAGCCGAACTTCGAGATGGAACGCACGATATCCAGTCCCGGTAGTCCACTGATCGCCTGTTCGACGGTAAACGTAATTTGACGCTCGGTTTCTTCGGGCGAAAGCGAGGGAGCGACGGTGTTGATCTGAATCTGCACCGGAGTCGTATCCGGGAAGGCGTCGATGTCCAGGTGTCCGAGCGAGACCGCGCCGATGGCCGCAAACGCGAGCGCAACCGCAATGACCAGAAACCGATGACGCAACGAAAAGTCGATAATCCAATTAAGCATAGTGTCTCCTTACTTGCCGCAAGTGCAGCCTTCGCCGAGTTTATTTTTCAGTAGTTCCGCCCTGAGTACGTCACTGCCCTTGGTCGCCACGACTTCGCCGGCTAGAAGGCCCGCAATAATCTCCGTGAATTTATCGGTTTTGGCCCCCAATCGCACCGTGCGGATATGGAATACTTTGGGATTATTTTTGTTATCGAAATACCCCTTATCGCGCACAAAGACTACATGGCAACAGCCCTCCCAGTGGATTGCTTCATTAGGGACCACAATGGCTTCTTGTTCTTCGCGCAAAACGATCCGTCCTGCTCCGAACGTCTCGTTGCGAAGTTGTCCAGTCGGGTTGGGGAGTTCAGCGCGGGCCGTTACCATCCGCGTCTGTTGGTCGGCGGTCGTGCTAATCCAGACGAGTTTTCCACTCACGTCGCCGTGGGTTCCATCGGGCCGGAAAAGAACCGGTTGTCCCAAGGCAAGTTTGCCAGTCTCTTCCAACGGGACACTGAGTGTCAACCACATCCGGCTGGTGTCCGCCAATTGGAATAAGACTCGTGTAGCATCTACGACTTCTCCGGCCACGACTTGCCGAGCCACGATGACGCCATTCATTGGAGCCTTCAAGGGGAGAAGATTAGCTGTCGGTCCATCCTGGCCGTGGTGCTGTAGGTGTTCATCAGAAAAGCCAAGCAATCGGAGATGCTGTGCCAGCTTATCATCGGGCAGACCTCGCAACTGTTCGACGTTTACAGGCAGGCCAAGATTGTCGAGCGCTTGCTGGGCGCTGAGCAGACGGGCACAAGCTTGCACAAATCCTGTCTGGGCTTCTTGGACTTGCCGACCCGCCACAACGTCCGTTAGCGATTCCAGTCGTTTGAGGGAATTGCGGCTGAATTCTTCTTGCGCGAGGGCTTGGATCAGTTCGGTCTTGGCCCGTCCCACTTCAGCCGCATCGACCAAAGCCAGGATTTCTCCCGCACGAACTTGATCGCCTACGTTCTTCTCGACGTGCCACACCGTGCCCGGCAGGCGCGACGAGAGGCTGGCAAAGTGGGTCTGGTCATAGGTGATTTGACCGTTGGCCAAAACAGACTCCGTGATCGGTTGCCGCTCGACGAGTCCGACATCCACGCCCGCCTTCTTCACGGCATCCAACGAGGCGAATTGGATTCGTCGTTGATAGTTTTTGCAAACGGCGTTGTTTTCCACTCGCGGAGCCGAAGTCAGTGCTCTTGTTGCTTGCCCACGATCCGAGCCTGCGACGTTGGGCATCTGTTTCAATTGGGCGATTTCGGGATGACAGAGCGGGCAATCGTGAACGCCATGCTCCTTGCACCAGCCATAATCCTTGCCTCGGGGAAGCAGGTCGGGGTGGCATTCCACGCATTGCGATTCCGGTACGCCATGTTCTTCACACCAATCTTCGCGTTCAGTCGAAGCCACACCAGTAAGAACAGAAAACTTCGTCAATTTCCAGCCCGAGCGATGCCCGTAAATCCCCAGCCCGACAAGCACGGCCATCACGGTCAATGTTGGAATATGGCGGCGAAGTAGGGACAGTATCCAGAAACGTCGGCCTACTTTTTGTGTTTTCTGGTGCGGGGGCGTTCCGTGATGATTCTCTTCGATGTCCGGCGAACAAGCCGCTGGAAGGTTAATTGTGGTACGAGTCATATTCAAATTCCAAATTTTGGAGTCGTTGAGTGGGGTAAAGACTATAATCAGCGCCGAATTCTGCGCAGACTATCGCTGAAGAACAAGCGAGCTAGGCTTAATCAAATAAGAAATGATTCGATGAGCGCGCGCAGTTCTATTCCGGAATCAACCACGGGGAAATGACACGCGGTATGCTCGATGGCGAAGAAGCAGTCAGCATGAATTGACGACTTTGCCGATGTCAAAAGAACATGACCTGATAAAAATACGGCAGGACCGAAATCGGGATTAGGTGGAGTGGTGGGAGATTGCAGAACAGCACCGTGGCAAAGGCATGTTCCGCCTTGTCCACCCGAGTCACGTGGACAGGGGGCATTCTCACTGCTCTCGGAACCGGAACACGGACAACAGGGTTTTGGAGGCTGCCCATGCTGACCACCAGCGGTCGATGCCTTCGCCAAGCAAATGAACGGACAGAACAACATCGTGGCCACCAAGACCCAAGTTGTTGCTATCCGGTATATCATGATGTTTTTCCTAATCAATAAGTGTCCCTTTATTATAATCTTTCGTCCGACTTACGGCTAGTGCGAAGCTAAAAACCTTATATTACCGTGAAATTTTAGAGCAAATCACAACCTTACGGGTGAATATTGACTTGATTTAACCCCTCAAAAGTCGTAGGGCATTAAAGACGACTAACAAGGAAATCCCCATGTCGGCAGCAATAGCCGCCCAGAGCGAAGCATGACCGAATAGTGTCAAGACAACAAACATCGCCTTGACGGTCAGCGAAGCAAAGATGTTTTGCCGGATAATTCTCAGAGTCCGCCGAGAATGACGTACCAACCAAGGCAAGCGGGAAAGATCGTCTGTCATCAACACGATGTCAGCCGTTTCCATTGCAGCATCAGTCCCCACGGCCCCCATTGCAATGCCGAGATTGGCTCGCGCTAGAGCGGGAGCGTCGTTGACGCCATCGCCTACCATCCCCACGATGCCATGCTCACGTACTAGGTCGTCGATTGCGGCGATCTTGTCTTGAGGAAGCAACTCTGCGTGGAATTCGTCCATAGCGGTGATCCGGGCAATCGCCTGTGCCGTAGGACGATTGTCGCCGGTAAGCATTACGACGTGTCCAATTCCAGCAGCTTTCATATCGAGAATGGCCGTCCGGGCGTTTTGCCGTACACGGTCGGCCAAGGCGATTATCCCGCATACGTGCCCATCTTCACCCACGACGACGACGCTGTTGCCATCGGCGGATATTTCTTCCATCCATTGGTGCATTTCGGCCGTCTCTTCACCACGTTCCTCCAGGTAGCGATGGGAACCAATCCAGACGGCGCGACCGCTCATACTGGCCGTCGCCCCTTTGCCCTTCACTGCCTGATAGGTGTCCACGGCTTCGGGGTTGATGCCAAGCTTGGCCGCGTGTCGTACCACGGCTTTGGCTAAAGGATGCTCGGATCGGAGTTCGATGGCGGCAGCGATGCGGAGCAATTCGGCCTCGTTGTGGCCCGAGAGGGGAATGATTCGAGTAACCTCTGGTCGGCCCTCGGTGAGCGTTCCGGTTTTGTCGAGGGCAATGGCTCTTATCCGTGCCGGTAATTCGACGTACATGCCACCCTTAATCAGTACGCCATGCTTAGCCGCCGCCGCTAGGCTGGCGACGATGCTGACCGGCGTGGAAATGACGAGCGCACAAGGACAGGCGATGACCAACAAGACAAGCCCCTCATAGAACCATTGCGACCAGGAACCGCCCATTAGCGGCGGAATCAGAGCTACGGCGATAGCCAGACTCATCACGGCAGGCGTATAGTAACGGGCAAACTTCTCCACCCATTGCTCACTCGGCGACCGTTTGCTCTGTGCTTCCTGAACCAACTGAATGATGTGGGCGAGCGTGGTTTCTCCGGCTGTTTTGCTGGCAATGATCTCGATTGCGCCATCTTGATTGATGGTCCCGGCAAACACCTCGTCCCCGACCGTTTTGGATACCGGCATCGATTCGCCGGTAATCGGGGCTTGGTTGATGGCTGTCTGACCGGTGAAGACCGTTCCATCTAGGGGAATCCGTTCGCCCGGTTTTACCAGCAGACGGCTTCCGACAGGAACGGATTCCACGGCGATCATGGTCTCGGTTCCATCATCGCCAACAACTCGGGCCTGGGGCGGGGTCATTTGCATGAGGGCGGCAATGGCCCGACGCGCACGGCCCACGCTCCAACCTTCAAGTGCAAGCGACAGAGCGAACAAAAAAGACACCGTAGCCGCCTCGAACCATTCGCCAATGAAGATCGCCCCAGCAATCGCAACGACCATGAGCAGATTCATATCGGGGCGTATTCGGCGCAATGCGATCCACGCTTTTGGCAAAACGAACCATGCACCGGCAAAGATCGCCAGCAAGTAAAATCCCTGAGCGATCACGGGTATCGATACGGTTCCATGTTCTCCGAAAGCCGTTTTCCAACCCACCGCGATAGCGTGAACGAAAAAACCGGTGGCAATGAAGAGTCCGCTCATTGCGGTCGTTGCGATTCGGCTTCGGTGTTGCCAAGTGGTCTCGTTCGGTGCCGCGAGATTCGATTCATTGAATATGTCTGCCCTCATTCCAGTCCGGCTCACGGCACGAATAAGATCATTTGGCTCAAGATGACCATCAGCATAAGTCACCGTCACCGTGCCGTGAAGAATGTCGAACGCCAACTCCTGAACACCGGAGACGGGCATGAGTTCAGCTTTGAGTACGGCGACTTCCTCCGCACAATCCATGCCGATAATTTTGAGACGAATCTTGGCCATTGATTACGTAATGTCGAGTTTGGAATAAATACTTGCATCTGAACGGAGTCTCAGGGGTCGCGTCGCTAGAGAGCCGCAAGCGTCGAAACCCCGTGAGACTACCGGTGTGCTGGGGACAAAATGGCCTATTTATCCTTTGCTTCCTCCTTGCTGTGGTCGTGGCCATCGCCTTCGGAATGAACGGCTTTGTCTTTGCTGTGGTCGTGTCCGTCGCCTTCGGAGTGACCTGCTTCCGTGGCAGGCTTGCTTGCCGGGGCTTGGGAACCACCGCAGCCGGGCAAGGCAACGAGGGCTGCAATGACAAAAGCGGCGCTAGTAAATCGGACAATAGTACGAATCATTCTGTTTCCTTTCTGAAACAAAAGGTTACGGCAACGCTTGCGCTGCCTCGGTCTAAAAACTCAGCGATATGATCGTGCGATCAAAGTTCCTGCAACTTATTTGGCATCTTTCTCCTTTTTATGGTCTTGGTTCTTTTGCTGCTTCGCTCGCAATGCGTCGGCTCGTGATCGATACTTTGCCGCCTCTTCATCACGATTTAGCTTCTGGAGCGCCGTCGCATAAGCGTCCAAAATCTCCATGTAAAACGAATCGGGAGGTGAAATGCCATAAGCATCGATCAGTTGGATTGCACGGGCCAAGTCCGAGGCGGCCTCGGCATGTTTCTCTTGGCCCAACCGGCTCCGGCCAAGTTGCCACAATGCCAAAATATTTTCCATGTACTTGTCCGGGAGCATCCGGGCGACAATTCGGGAGGCGCTTTTTGCTTCGGATTCCGCTTCCAGAAACTGCCGTCGCTGGTTATACATGTAGGCGAGGTGGTAATGGCCGATGGAAGCCTGATACGATTCGACGCCATTGGTAATTTGCTGGATTTTAAGAGATGTACGGAATTGGATTTCAGACTGATCGTAGGAAGCAAGATTGAAATTCACAACTCCAAGACTTTGCAGCATTTCCGCATAACACGGATCATCTTCGCCATATAACGCTTTGATCTGGGGCACAACATTTTCCAGCGTAGCCTTGGCCTCCTTGAACTTATGACTCATTTGTTGCATTTGTGCAGTTTCCACACGTGCGGCAATCGTCCACACGTCGTTATCTCCCAGGAGTTCCCGGTAAATACGGGATGCGTCTTCAAACGAAGCCAGAGCGCTCAGATATTTGTGGGAACCTCTTAGCCGAGTTCCCTCCTTCCATGATTTGCGCGCCTTTACGATCAAAGACTGCTGTTTCGACGTGAGCCGACAGACGCGACCAATACTCTCGTGGTACAATCGTTGGGTGACGGTATGCCAATCACCATCTCCAAAGACACGAGCAAGCAGATTGACGTACTCGCCTCTCGCATCTCGCTCGTCCGTAAAAGCATCAATGTCTAAGTAACGACTGATGCGTTTTTCATAAACATCAAAACGACTTATCATGTCCACCGCATGGTTTTCAGCATTACTCCTTGATTGCCGGGCAGGCTCAGGAGCGAGAAGCGGTGTTGTTTGGGAGGCTGGCTCAATTATGGGGCTGCCGGAAACTGGCGATGACATTAAGTTGAAACATGCAGAAATGATAATCACAACAAATCCGCCCGTCCTGCGCTGAGAATGTTTAGTTGGCATCATAAACAATCCTTTAGTGGACAACGTCTGAGTTTGTGTTGTTGTGGTGAAAGCCTAAAATACTCGCCACGTTTATTGAATCCGGTAAGCGATCCCGAACGATTAGCGTGACTCCCGCTTGGTTTTGGGACATAATTTCGACCTGAGAATTACTACACCAAAGATTACTCCCAGCACTAATATCACGCCGTTCCACAGGCATGGATACATGTACTGCTCTATGACAAAGGGTCCGAAGGCGAATCCCAGCAACAATGCAATCAGCGGTCCATAAATTAACAAGGCTTTCCAACGCACTTTTCGGCCGACTTGCTTTTGTTTGCGCCCGTACTTGCCACGGTTTCGTTCAATTCGATTACTCATTGTTTAGAGGATGCCGCGAGGCTGTGAGTCTGCACTGGGTAACAACACAGCCTCTTCGCTCTAGGCATCTTGGTTCCTCTATCAGTGTTTGTTGTGTATTTCGCTAATCATATTCCTTGTTGCTTCACGGGAAAGATCGTGAACCGCTCATTCACGGGCAGGACTGCCATCGCCTGCTACGGAGTCACGAGACAACTCCCGAATCTTTTCACGATCTGAAATTACGTCAGATGGACTCGGTAATTCAGGGCTTTTCATTGGCCGATGCATTTCGGCTTCCTTCAATTCGATTTCAGCATGGTGCTCTTCGACAATGTGCTGTCCCGCCTTCCGCCCGATAGTCCAGAATAGTGCCGGTCGCACAAAGAATTCGAGGAGCGTACTGCTGATTAGCCCGCCGATAATGACCGTGGCCACCGGGTAAAGGATTTCCTTGCCCGGCTGACCGGCGGCCATCGCCAAGGGAACCAAGCCAATACCTGCCGTTAGGGCGGTCATAAGCACGGGGGCTAACCGCTCCTGCCCTGCCCGAATCATCATTTGTCGGGACCATGTTTCTCCCTCGTATTTCACTAAATGCAGGTAGTGATCCAACAAGAGGATGCCATTTCGCGTAGCAATACCACACAAGGAAATGAATCCGACCATACTGGCAATGGTAAGCGTTTGGCCGGTTAAAATGATCGCCGCTACCGCGCCGATGAAGGCCATAGGCAGCGCGGCCATCACTTGGAGCGCGAAATTAACCGAACGGAACATCGTGAACAGTACCAGAAACATCCCGGCAAGTGACAGGCAAAACAGAACGGCGATCATCCGCGAAGCCGATTGTTGGCTCTGAAACTGCCCACCGTACTCGATGAAGTAGCCGGTCGGCAGCGATGCTTCGACCGGTTTAAGTCGCGCCTTGATGTCTTGGACTACATCGACCAAACCTCGGCCCGCCGTGTTGCACTGCAAGACGATCCGCCGCCGGACTTGTTCCCGATTGATTGTGTTAGGACCGCCCGCCGGGTAAATCTTGGCGACCGACGACAGAGGTGTCGTTCCTCCCTCGGGCAGATCAAGCGACATTCGATTTAGGGCATCGAGGTTTTCGCGGTATCGTTCATCGAGCCGCACAAAAAGATCGAAAGTCCGTTGTCCCTGAAGCACTTCGGAGATAACCCTGCCGTGCATGGCCGTTTCGATGAACTCATTCACGTCGCCTGGGGTCAAGCCGTAGCGGGCAAGCTGGTCGCGGTCCAATTCAATCCGAAGTTGGGGAATTTGAATTTGGGGTTCCGGCATCAAGTCCTTCACACCTGGCACTCCGGCAACGATCTGCTGCATTTCCTTGAGTTTGGCCCGCAATACATCCAGGTCATCCCCGTATAGCTTTATGGCGACTTGCGCCTGAACGCCGGAAAGCATCGCTGAAATCAGGTGGGCAAGCGGTTGCTCAACGCTGGTAACGATGCCGGGAATGTCAGCCATTGCCTCACGGATGTCGTCGAGCACCACCTCGCGGCTTCGCCCGCTCTTAGGATCGAAACTAATGATGACCTCGCTCATGTTGACGCCGATGATATGCTCGTCGAGTTCGGCACGTCCCGTGCGGACGACGAATCCTTCGACGCCTTGGATTTTCTGCAACCGTCGTTCGACCATCGTGGCGACTTCTTTGGATCGTTGAAGAGAAGTCCCCGGAGGCAAGAGCACGTTCAATTGGGCAACGCCCTCGTCGAAAGGCGGCATGAAATCGCTTTGCATACGCAACATCGCTATTCCGCTCAAAACGACCGCCGCCACGGCGGCGACCAAAACCGGCTTTGGCATTCGCAGGCTGAGACCGATAACCTTGGCCGCTAGCCATTTTAGTCCCCGGAGTACGAAACTCTCTTTCTCACGGTGCGTAACGCGGGAATTGGGCAAAAGCCAGTAGGACAACACCGGCGTTACGGTTAGGGAAACCACCAGCGAAGCAAGGATCGAGACGATATAGGCGATTCCCAAGGGCGTGAACAATCGTCCTTCCATTCCGCTTAGGGCAAACAGCGGAATGAACACCAGCACAATAATCAGCGTGCTGAAGACGATGGAGTTGCGAATCTCCGCACTTGCTTGAAAAACCACCAGTAACGGCGACTTGGGACTGGCACTGAGCCGATTTTCTCGCAAACGGCGGTAGATGTTCTCCACGTCCACGATGGCGTCGTCCACCAATTCGCCGATGGCTACGGCCAAACCACCCAGCGTCATGGTGTTGATCGACATGTCGAACCATTTGAACACCAGTCCCGTAACCACAATGGATAGCGGGATGGCGGTGAGCGTGATGAACGTTGTGCGAAAGTTGAGCAGAAATACAAACAGAATAATGGCGACCAGGATACCGCCGTCGCGCAACGCCTCAATGACGTTGTGGATTGCAAGGTCGATAAACCTTTTCTGCTGATATAACTCGGGGGCGATGCGGACGTCAGGCGGAAGCGAAGCCTTCAGTTCCTCCAAGGCTTTCGTAACGTGTTCGGTCAATTGCCGAGTGTCGGTCCCCGGCTGCTTGTTGACCGTCAAAATTACGGACGGACCGCCCGCGAAATCGCCATTGTCTTGTCGAACGAACGCGGAACTATCACCCCGCTTGACCTCCGGCCCCTCGATTACTTTTGCCACCTGCGACAAGAGAACCGGTAGTCCTCTGCGAATCTTTACCACGAGTTTACTCAAATCCTCTACCGATTGAATTCGACCCAATGAGCGGACCAGGAATTCGTTGGGGCCTTGGCCGTCGAGATAGCCGCCGGTGACATTGCTGTTGCTTTTTTCGAGGGCCGACTCAATCTCATGCAAGTTGACGCCGAAGGAAAGCATCGAATCGGGATTGACGAGCACTTGAAATTGCTTGCGGCCCCCGCCCATCGGCAAAACCTGCGACACGCCGGGAATGGTCAAGAGCCGCTGCCGAACCACCCAATCCGCAAGGGTTCGCATTTCCAAAGGGCTGGTTTTATTCCCTTCGCTCCACATTCCGACAATCATAATTTGCCCCATGATCGAGGAAATCGGAGCCAATTGGGGCTTTACGCCCTCAGGCATACGGTCGGCGACCAGGGAGAGTTTCTCCGCAACAATTTGCCGGTCAATGTAGATGTCGGTGCCCCAATTGAACTCCACATTGACGACGGAGAGGCCAATGCCGGAGGAGCTGCGGACTGCTTGGACTCCGGTGGCACCGTTAAGTGCCGCTTCCAACGGAAAGGTAATCAGGGCCTCGACTTCCTCGGGGGCCATGCCCGGCACTTCGGTCATCACCGTTACGCGCGGGCGGTTTAGATCGGGAAATACATCGATTGGCAGTTGATACAGTTGCCAGCCGCCATAACCGAGAACGAACAATGCGGCGGCGATGACGAGCAACCGATGTTGCAGCGCAAAACGGATAATGGCATTCAACATGGCGTTGGTTTTTCCTTACTTAACATGAATTATTTTGCATATCCGCTGCCCGATTAGTGATTGTGGCCCGCGTGTGGGTCGGGTGCGCCACCAGATTTGTTCTTCATGGCTAAGTGGACCTGATAGGAACCGGAAACTATGACTTGCTTGCCGGGTGTGAGCGTCCCGTCGTTGGCAAGAACGACCGAGTATTCATCGCGGTATTCAACGCGCACGGCACGGCGGTCGAAATGGCCATCATTTTTCTCGAACACATAGGATTCCGGCCCATCTTGCACCACGGCATTTACGGGTAGCACGATTCGGTCAGACCATCGTTCCACGGGAACTAAAAGTTCCACCCGCTGGCCTGGCTTAAATTTCCAAGCGGAGAAACGGTGTCCATCGGTTTCTTGGTTGCGGATCAACTTGTTTGGCAGTTGCACGTAGAACAAAAAGGCGCGGGAGTCAGGCTCGATTTTGTTGGCAACGTAAAGCAGTCGCAAATCCGCCACAGTCTGACGCCCATGACCATTGTTGTCGATGACGGCGGCGAGTCGCCATTGGTTATCGGTGGCTTTATTGAGCACGGGAGCATCCTGCTCGAACGCCTTTCCCTGAATGAACAACTCGGAATGATCGGCGAGAACGCATAACGGATCGCCCGCCTTGATGTGCTGGCCGTTCTCGACCTTCAATTCCTGGACTTGAAGCACACTCGCGGAGGTATCTTTTGCAGCTTCACTCGACTGTTCGGGAACGGAAATCGTCAACTCGCTTAACAGTGTGCGCTTCGTGAGGATGTCATCCACCTGTTTTGCGGAGAGGCCATGCAACAAAAGTCGTTGACGTTGCGAGCGTTGCGCGGCTTGCAACTTCTGCTGCTCGTACTTGCGTTCCAAGAGGGTCTTGCCCGATACCACTCCGTCGGCGGCAACCTTCTCCAATCGGTCGATTTCCCGTTGCACTACATCCAGTTCTTCCGCAGTCTTGAGGAACTCTGCCTGTGCTTCGACAACCTCTTCGTGGGTCAGTCGGAGGTCGAACAGCGGTTGGCCGGGTGTTACAGTCTCGCCCTGGAGCGGCCAAACTCGCGTGACCACGCCCGTCAAAGGCGCGGCAACTTGGATGCTGGAGCGTCCGGGGCGTTCGACGACCATCGCCGGAACCGTCATGGTGCGCTCGAACGGCTTTAATTCTACGGTTGCCAGTCGCAGCCCGACGTTTTCTTGTGCCGCCGTGCTAAGCTTGACGGCAGCGGCTTCATCGTGCTTATGATCGTTGGATGCCTCCCCTGCATGTGCGTCAGGGGCTTCCCCGGCGTGTGCGTCTGGGGCTTCTCCCGCGTGCGCATCGGGTGCTTCTCCCGCGTGCGCATCGGGTGCTTCTCCAGCGTGTGCATCGGGCTTTTCCCCCGCATGGGCGTCAGGAGCCTCATTGGCATGGTCGTGGCCATCACACGCCGATGGGGCTGGCTTCGGTGTGCCAAAGGCTGCCGCCACTTGTTGTCTAATCTGTGGGGAGCAAAAGAAAGCGATCACCAGTCCGGCCACTGTGGCTAACAGAGCCGCCAGAAGCCACCATCGCCGCTTCTGCGGTAATAGCCGCTGAAGGAATTGAGTTTTCATAATTTTTCCTTTCCTGCATGTGGCAGATATGTGCGAAATGTCTCTTGGAAATCGTGCCCCTGTTAGGGAAACTACGGGATTGGTATATTTTCTGCTCCGAAAGCGTCACTTTGTGGCTTGGAAGCATTAGGACAGATATTTTGGCTGCTGTTTCAAACCTTTTTGAAACCTAGCTGCCATGCATGCGCTGGGGCTAAAACTGCTGCGTTATTTCTTTGGGCGTCGGGCGGTCAACCGCGTAAGTACACGGACAAAACGCCTACGGTATGCCAGTGGGCAAACTATTTTTGCCGAGCAACGCGCAGCATCAAACACCAGCCGATTTAACAAGAAAATGCAATCAAATTAGTAGAACTTGATTGGCAAGATGGAGATGAACGGGCAGTAGAAGCCGACCCGTGCTGAAGGAGTGTTGATTGAAAGAAATGCCGGTCAGGCAGCACGAATCATCAAGTAACGTCGTAACGAATACCTTGACGGGCTGACCAATCGAATACCCGACTGATGGGCTTGCGGAAACGACGGAACATTTACTGCCTTGGCAATCCTGCGAACCTTTTTGCGAATGACCCGCTCCGCTTTCGTGGCTATCGGGGCATTGACTATGAGGCGCATTTTCGTGAGTCGTTGGCGGACAATTCTTCGCACTGTCAGCATGCGCATGGTGCAAACAACAGCCCGCCGTCATGTGAGCCGTGAACACCACTGCGATAAGTATGCGAAAAATACCGACCATAAACTTCCTCGTTTACCTCTCTAGAATCGACGCTACAATCCTAATATCTTTACTCAAATGGGGCAATCCCACCTTTTGGCGGGGCATTTTGTCTATTTGGCCAGTTTCTAATGGCTTCTTATACTGTGCCTTATTCATCTCTACGCAGGTAAACTTATTTTTGTTCGGGGCTTCGCTCTACGCCTTCCACTGCTTGAAGGCTGTCCCCCAACAGATTCCCTTCAATCGCTACTCCCGCGACGCGGAGATCGCGTAAGGCATCCAGGTAAGCGATGTTCGTTTGGAAATAGGTCCGCTGGGCTGTAAGCATCATAAGGTAGTTAAACTCCCCCTGCCGGTAACCTGCACTAACCAATTTCAGCGATTCCTGGGCATTCGGCAACATGTCGCTGTGGTACTTTTCAACCAGTTGACGGGCGGTTGAATACTGTTCAAACACCGACGCTAACCGCTGTTGCAATGCAAGTCGCACCCGCTCCACCTCACGTTGGGCCGCTGTTAGTTCCGACTGCGCCTTATAAATGTTTCCCTGATTGCGGTTGTAAATCGGAATCGGTACGCCGACTTGAACGCTGGCAAACGTATCCTGAGTTGCATTGTCGTATTGCACACCCGCCTGCAAGCCGACATTGGGATATCGCCCGGCGCATTCCCGGTTTACGACTGCTTGGGCACGAGCGTATCCAGCCCGAGCGGCGGCAAGCTGAGGGCTTTCGGCAAGTAACCGGTTCAACGTTTCCTCCCAGCCGAGTTGAACCATCCCTTCCTGCAAATTGCCGGTAAGCGGCACGGGTTGCAGTGCAGGATTGCCGACGACGGCCGTTAGGCCGCGCCAAGCAGCCGTATGCCGGTTTTTTGCTTTTTCCAAGAGGATTTTGGCCGCATCGGCTTCGATCCGCGCTTGCAGGACATCGACGCGGGCCACTTCCTTGGCCTTCATCAATTCCTCGGTAGCTTTAACTCCTTGCTCACCAAGGCGGACCAACTGCTCGCTGAGTTCCATCGATTGCTGGGCAACAAGCACCTCATAAAAGCCTCGCCGCACGTCGGTGAGCACGCGAAACCGCTGCGCTCCCCAGACGTATTCAGCCTGTCGAATCTCCTGACTGGCAACGGCCCGATTGAGTTGGAGTTTTCCCGCAGTGACAACTTCCTGGCCTATGAATCCGCCCTGTTGTCCCGCACGTCCCTCGTTGCCGATTTCACTCCCCTGATATCCGGCTACAGGATTGGGATACAATCCCACTTGAAGAGATTGGCCGCGTGCCGCTTGCACACGGGCTGCAGCCTGGACCAAGGTGGGATTGCATCGTGCTGCCATTTCCTCCAATTGGGCCAAGGTCATGCCTGATAGCCCTGGTTCTCCGAGAGGCTCAGGAACTTGCTCAGGTCGACCGGCAGGCGGCAACGGAGCAACTGCCCCCTCTGGAGCGATTTGAAAGTTGCCTTGACTGGGCTGTGTCGCATTAGGCGGCCCTGCTTGTTGGGCCGTGCCAAGACTGGGCACTAACCCAATCAGCATGACAAAGACGCACCACTTTACTCTCATTTTGAAACTCTCCTTTCTTTGGAATTTACAATACTCCCCGACTGGACTTTCCGGCGTGCGCAGATGGCGATACGCCGAAAGTTGGGCTTTATCAGTTGTATCGGCAAATTGGCTTATAAGGAATTGAAGGGCTTTGAGTGTTGTAACGCCTTTCCTAACCACTAAAGTTAGCCCATTTCTCCAGTTTGACTAAGATCAACTGTATTGTCCGACTTGGACTTGCTTGCCTTGGAGAACGCCTACCCGCATGGCAGGCTAGAGATTATTGGCCATTGCAATCTGCCCAGTTCAGCCAGTGTTTTGCCTATCGTTGCACTCGGCGTTCAAAGAGTTTGAGGAACTTGTTCCGGTTGGCTGCCAAGAATCATTTTGCTCTCACTGCTGGCTGGCCGACATCTGAATCTGGTGGCAAATCGGTGGCAGAATGGGACATTCAAGCTCCATCTAAGCTCATTGCAGATCCCACGCGAGTATTTCGTAACATCA
This sequence comes from Pirellulales bacterium, assembly GCA_020851115.1. Classification (GTDB taxonomy): domain Bacteria; phylum Planctomycetota; class Planctomycetia; order Pirellulales; family JADZDJ01; genus JADZDJ01. The sequence continues at coordinate 17,117 of JADZDJ010000224.1, read as the reverse complement.
TGCCACGCAAAGTTTTACATGCGGATGCCATTCAAGTGCTACATGCATGCCGTGGTCATCATTATCTTGAGGGCCTAGTTGGGTTAAACCAGTGCAGGTTCAAGTCCTGTTTCCCGCACTCCTTACAGCATAAGGACTTACGTCATATTGGCGTGAGTCCTTTTTTATTGATGCAATGCCATCCGTGTAACAATGGTGTAACAGAATTGCAGGGGAATTGTACTGCAATGGCAAGGAAATCCTGAGGCAATGCCTTTCAGAGTCGGGACTTCCGAGGCATTGCCGTGAGCTTCTTTCAAAAGGCGAAGCCAACAAAGACGCAAGGTGCCGGTGAACGGATAATCCCAGAATCGCCGGGTTTTTGCCTCGATAGTGGTGATTATTCATGGTCGCCCACAACTTTCGAGGGGGCTGGAATTGCTACACCAAATGTTACTCCGTCCTCGTCCTTCGCTACCTGCTCTCCCCTAATCCATTGTCCATTTGATGCCTCAAAAATGCCGTGGCGATGTCATCAACCCTCCCCGCGCAACCCTTTACACCACAGTACGAGCAATTGCAGGCATTGCACGAAAAATATGCGAAGGGATGGGCTGGCGATCCTGGGATTCCCCTGCAATCGATTTCTCTCCCAGGAGCCGGGCACCGCAGGAGAAATCAAGGAATTTTGCCGGGTCAAATACGGCGTTGCCTTCGACCTGTTTGCCAAGATCGAGGTCAACGGCGATGGTGCCTGCGATCTGTATAAATATCTGACGGCACTCGACACCAAGCCTGTGGGAGCGGGGAAGATCAGTTGGAATTTCGAGAAGTTCATCGTTCTATTGTGGGCGGCGATTGCGGCAACCATAGGTTTTTTTGTGATCGAAGTGCCATCCTCGACGGTATTCGGCAGTTTTTCCTCGCTCGGTTCGCTGGGGCACTCATTTTCCTTTACCCAGGTTTAAATGCTTTCATCGACCGATTCGAGGTTCATGAATTAAGCCGTCTTTCCTCCCAATCCCTTGAAAGGCACCAATTTATCTTCCGCGCCGTGAAAGTGAATCAGCGGAACGGGCCGCTGGGGATTGGCTTTTCAATCGCCATCGTGCCGGCGACCGGGGCAACAGCGGCGATGCGATCCGAAAGTTCGGCGGCAAGACGATAGCACATCATCCCGCCGTTGGACATTCCCGTGGCATAAACTTGCTTGGGATCGATGTTGTGGGACTTGGTGATGCCCAGGGTGGCCAGCAGTTGAGCCACGGTCTGCGAACGCATCGACGGTCCCCGATCACTGTGGATGGTAAGCTGCTCGCGGACGATGCCCTGTTTCATCACGGTCTCGCGGATCAGCCGTTCGGCGAGATGTTCGCTCTCGCGATGGGTCAGCATCCAGCCTACCACGTAACGGCTGAAGATGTCGAGGATCACGTAGAGGTAGAAGTACGTCCATTCCGCCGGCCCCAGGAGTTTGGTGCCTCACCGATTATTGGCACGGAGGATTAAGTGGTCTTGACGATGGGCTCCACCTCACATATCGGTCGCTTGATACCGAGCGGCGACATGAATCACTAACCGGTCGGAGGGAGTTCGCGCACGCTTGCGCAGCGCGTTTCTCGATGGTGGGGTGGCGGAATAGATCACTCTGGCAGTTTACTTTCCGATTCTAACGCCACCTTGGAGTTGTGCAAGTAACTTTTCGCCCGTGATAGCGTTTACAGTTTGAGTAACAAATAAGAATTACCGTTGTCGCTACTTGCAAGAAAGACCGCATGGAATACAATATGGAGTTTCCGGTAAACAGTCCGGTGAACAGCCTCCTTAGCTCAATTGGTCAGAGCATCTGACTCTTAATCAGAGGGTTGTAGGTTCGAGTCCTACAGGGGGCACTCATTAAGCCGTTACTCCACAAGGAGTTGCGGCTTTTTTCGTTCTGTAACGCAAAGCACCTATCTTTCCACATTTTACATATATATGCTAGTTTGAGGAAGAATTCAATTCCAGGAACCATTCCGGTTAGACTATCACTTTGTCTCGAAAACGGATTATTGCCGGAGAGAAAAACGATATTAACGTCAAAATTATTCGTGATTTACGACGTAAAACCAAAGGATTGCAGAAATCTGGCATAATTTCATAGGAAGTTATGGGTATCAACACCTCTTTCCCGATCAGCAGCGGGAAGCGATTGCGTCTGTGTTTGGCAGGAAGAAGAAATAATTGGAAGGTTTCCGGTTCATTCCTCCTGTAATACCGGGGGCTTTGCTAGCCTCTTATTGCTCCGCGGGCGACGCGCCGGGGGCATAAAGCAGGCCATTCCTCGATTCCGCCGCGGAAGGGCCGCCTAGCGCAAGGCGCATGGATGCAGACGATTAGAAAATTATTTGCGGAATACGCCAGACACGAGCAAGCATTGCGGGGCACGGCAAGGGGACCACGAAACACACGAAAAACACTAAAAAAGCTGCTGGGGGAGAGAAATGAAGAGCAGCGGGAAGCAGAATAATTCTGTTTGATAAATCACCTGCCGAAAGCTATTTCATCCTATTTAATTCTATGCAAGGACAAAACGGAAGCTTCCGCTTTCTTCATCAATTCTGAAGATTTCAAACCTACCTCGAGAAAAAACACCGTAAGATCGTTTTCACCGTCTTCAATCCAATAGAAAAAGCCGTCCGTGTACAATTTACGTCCCAGTCGATCCTTGATTGCATGAAAAGTGATTTTTTTCGCAGGCAAATTGCCTATTCGCCCTGCTTCAACCGTGGCTTTCGATAAATTGAACTCCGCTTTTGCGATATCATCGAGTTCTTCAATTCTTTTTTCCAAAGTCATTCTCGTTAGCCAAGGTATAGATTCTTCGATCGTGAAAATAAATTTCGATATCATGGAATCGTTGCGGGGATCTCCGTATAGTTTGACCATGATGCCATTTTCCTTAGAGAAATCCTCTTTTTTCGGCAATTCCGCGGGAAAACGGATCGAATAGCCGGAGAGTTCGGTTTCTTCGAGCAGTGCGTTCGGATCGGCTGGATTGGATTTCCATTCCGGCAATTCGGAGATGGTTTTTCCCGCGAGAATCGAATTTGGATTATCGAGTTGGAGCGTATTTTTACCGATGGCGATCAATGGCTTGGCGTCGATTCTCCACGCTCCCTCGCGCTTCACCAGGATGAAAGGCACTTTGAACAGTGGCACGTCAATCAGGAGCCGGTCTGCGCGAATATCATCGTTCTTCAAGGTATGCAGCTTACCTTTTCCGCTGGGGAAGGAATCGCCCGGTTTGAGACGCTTAATCGAAGTGGATTTTATCTTGCCAAGGAATTTGCCGATGCCTTCCTTGCTGAAATAAGACCGCTTCCAGAGGAGATTCAAGTCGGAATTAGGGGTCGCCAATCTTTGGATGCCGTTTTGGTCTGCTCCAAGCAACGCCTCGATGAACTCCAACAAAGCTGCTTCCGGCTCGTCGAATTTGATCGATGCCGCATTCTTCGCAAGGCCCGTCTCTTTTGCGCCGGCGAGAGCGTTCACGGAAGCAGCCTTCCAATGGCCATCGATTCGCACGAGCAAGAGCGGTTGTTCCAAGGGAGGGAAGGAAATCACGGCCCGATCTTCGCCGATATCCTCCGGTTTGATGGTATAGGATTTTCCTTGCCCGATCATGAAAGTATCGCCCGCTTTAAGCCGTTTCATGCGATGGAAGATTTTTACGCGCAATTCGATTTCCGCGCGGGAACTATCGTTTAGGGGAATCGTACCGAAAGATGCTTGCGCTTTTTTTATCGCCTCCCATATCGCAATCGAATTTAATGTCGGTTCAGGCAGAAGCAAGCTTTCGAATTTCTCTTTATTTCCCAGAGCAATGGCGAGAAAAAAATCCAGAGCAGCTTCTTCCGGTTCATCGAGCTTTGTCGTTAGAGCCTCCGCAATTTTAGAGGCATCCATTCCCAATCCGATAATCATCGGGCCGCCGTAGATTTTCCAGTTGCCGTTTAACCGAACGAGGCAAAGCTGTTTATTGTTGGAAATGGACAAGAACACGCAGTCTTCGGTAATGTCCTCTGCTTTTAATGCATAGGAACCGCCGTTTGCAATCTCTATAGAATCGCCAGGATTTAATCTGCGTAGTTGATGGGAACGCACTTCATCCCAGGTTTGTTTTTCAAGTTGTAAATGTGCAATGCTGTTTATATCGATGTAGCCACGTTGATTTCTGACGGCGGAAGTCTTCTCCCAGTATTTTTCCAGATCGGGATACAGCACATATAAACCTTCGAATTTTTCTTTATAGCCGTGCATTGTGTAGAGAAAAGATTGAACCGCGATTTCTTCGGGCTGGCCTGATTTCAATTCAGCTTGTTTCACCTTTTCAAATTCGATCAGGTTTCCTAAATCGATCTTCCATTCCCCATTCACCCGAGTAAGAGAGATGGGGGACACCATGTTGGGAACATACATAAGGATGTGATCGTCATCGACTTCGGAACCAGCGACGGTGCGTGTGGTGCCGATCCGATCGCCCGGTTTCAATCGTAGAAGTTTTTGGGCGTCGTCCCGAATTTTCTTTTCGGTTGCTCGATATTCTTCCTCGGAGAGTTTGCCCTTGAGGCGGAGATCTTCCCAAAGCAAATCCGAATCGGGATGGGGAACTAGCATTTTTCCCGCCACTTCCTTATCGCCTCTCATCGATGCGAGCAAAAAAGTAGTTACGATTTCTTCCGGAACCGAGGGCAAATTCGTCCCCGTTGCTTGTGGCGAACTATTACTGTTCGCGCTTGAATTCGAGATTCCAACAGGGGCCGGTGGCGGAGGCGGCGGATCGTTCGGCTTTGCCGCCGGCGTCGAAGCGGCGGAGGGCGGATCGTTCGACGACGAGCAGCCGACGAGGATCGACGACCATAAAATCAAAGACCAAACACCCAAGAATTGTCCTCGTTGCATGGCTCTATACCTCGAAATAGGAGAGTGAAAATGACGTCGAGCGGCCAATCCCTAGAGCATAAAGAGCACCAAGCCCGGCGTCCAGAGGTTTGAGGACAGGAATTTTCCGCGACCGGGGGAGCGTCGCCGTTTTTATTCGTTCCCGCGCCGCTGCGTGGGAATGAGAATAATCTCCGGTCTTCACCTCCGGCCTTTCTCTCGACCAAATATCGGTCGGCGCCCGGCGATGGGAGGCTTTTACTCCAAAAACTTTTCCACCACTTTGCGGTCGAAATAATTGATGGCCATGCCGGCATCGACGACGAGTCGTTGGGCGTTGATGCCGCTGGAACGGGGGCTGAGGAGGAAGGCAGCGGCGTTGGCGGCTTCTTCGGTTTGGACGGCTTTTCGGCGGGGAATGATCTGCTCGGCGTAGAGGTAGGCATCGACATAGCCGGGAATGCCCGCCGAAGCGGAAGTCTTGAGCAGGCCCGGCGCGACGGCGTTGAAGCGGACGCGCGAAAACTGGCTGAACGATTTGGCGAGGAACGCGAGCGACGAATCGAGCGCGGCCTTGATCGGCGCCATGTAGCCGTAGCTTTCGCTGGCCATCGCGGTGGTGGAGATCGAAACCGTAACGACCGAAGCGTCCGAGTCGAGCAGGTCTTTCAGGGCGTTGCAGAGGGCGATCAGGGAAAAGCAGGAAATATCGACCGCCTGCAAAAAGGCCATTTTGGGCGTCTCGTGGAACGGTTTCACGCCCGCGGAATAGTCGGCCGCTGCGATGGAATGCAGCAGCCCGTGGAACTTCTCGCCGCGCCTTGCGAGTTCTTCGCGGAGCCGCTCGATTTCGTCTTCGCGCTCGACGTTGCAGACGAGGACCGACTCGCTGGCGGCGAGTTTTTTCACGTTCGCGCGGAGTTCCTCGTTTTGCACCACATAGACGCACTGCGCTCCCGCTTCGGCCAGTACCCGGCTCGCGTGCCAGGCCACGCTCTTCCGGTTGGCGACGCCGAAGATCAGGATATTTTTGTTTTCGAGTTGCAGGAAGGACATGGAAGTGGGCTTCTGGGAATGGTGAATTGTTGGGGAATTGATTGATACTCAGGAAAGAAAGCACGAATCCCGATCATCGCGCGATCTCGATTTTTTCGTTCCCGTTGTTGATGGAGTTAATTGCCGAGCGATCGCGCGATCGACGAATGCGCGAATCAAAGTCATGCCGTTCCAGGAGGCCATCTTCGTAAGCGTCAACCAAGCGCGCGATGCCGCGCTTGACTTTCTGAACGAACCGGCATATTTCCAATAGATCGTACCTCAGGTTACTTCGAAAGTGCGGATTTTCCATGGATCGACATGAATTAACAGCTTGTTTTTCCGATGGGAAACCGCGCCAATTTTGCGGCCCCGCAAATTGGTTTCGACGGCCCCCGCGACCGGCATTCCGATCTCGATGCCGGCATCCGCCGGTTGGCCTTCGGTTTCCACCACGCGAAGTTCCATGCCCGACGAGGTTTTCTTGCGGAAGGCGGATAGCATGATACTATCGGGCGCCACGCGGAGAAAACTTTTCGACGGCGGAAGCTCGCCTGCCTGCGGCGCGCCAATCCTGCATAACAAAGGCTGGGTAAATCCGGCCGCGGCGCGCAACCGCTCGGCATTCGTCATTTCTTCGCGACCGTGCGGCATCAGGGCATGACGATATTCGGCATACAGCGGCCAGCCGTATTCATTGGTGAATAACGACTCCCACTCGCGCATAATCAGGTTTCCCACCGTTCCTTCCTTGTCGCGGGCGAACCATTGCGTGCCCGGATGAAGCACCAGCAAGCCTGCATCCTTCCCGATCAAATCGGCGAAGGTTAATGCGTGGAAGGCGCTTTTCTCGGTCGCCTCGACGGCCAGCGGATAATCGCGCACGACTTTCGCAACATCAAAGGCGGGTTTAAACGACAACCAATAGGCGGAATTCAGGTCGAGCGGTCCCGTGCCGGCGAAAAGCGGCGGGACTTGCGTAAAAACGCGGCTGATAATTTCCACATACGGTCGTCCCGCCGAAAGCGTCACGCGCGACTCGAAATTCAAGTATTTCCAGCGATGGTGGGCACGCACCGTAACGAACAACGGTCCTTTTGCATACCAATCCAAGCGCGCTTGAGAGGCGGCGCTGTCGTAGCGCGCGGGCGGTTGCGGGCGCCGGGAAAGATTCGGATTCGGCGTGCCGGTAAAATGCGGAAAAGCTCCTTGCTTTCCAGCGATCATTTCAAGTCCCGACGACTTATGGATGAGGCTTGCCACGGCCCCCGTCTTCGGATCGAGCTTTACGCGGAGAAATTCGTTTTCCAAAAGAAGCTGCGACTCATCGTAAGCGAGATCTGTTTTGACTTCGGGTTGCGGACCGGTCGTCGATTCCAGATAAAACGTGTCGTAGCCGGCGGAGGGAACCATGGAAGCCGGAAAAGCCAGTTCGGCCATGACGAGGTTTCCTTGCCGATCTTTTTCGCACTTGACCACCTGCGTGGGCAGCACGCGGCCCGTACGGTCCTTAACGACGATGGCTTCGGTTTTTATCGGCAAGGGAAAAACTCGCCCCGTCATCACGAGGTCGGACCGATCCTTGTCGAGCGGATTGAACACGGTAACCGCAAGTTGTCCATGTTTCTTCTCCCGAGAATTAATCCGACTTGTCAACGTCGATAGCGTCGCATCGAGGGACGCTTGTCCTTGTTTTTGGGCGGAATCCATTAGGTTGTATCCGAGGGCTCCCCAGGGGAAATTGTGGGTGTCTTCGATCCGTTCCAAAGGCGCCATCCGGTCGCTTTGCCACCGCGAGTATTCGCACAGGCCGACGTCGTGGCTTTGGGAGGCCAATAAATCCTTCCAAGCCTTTTCCAAGGATTCGGCTTGCGACTTTGCGCCGAGCGCAACCGCGGCGGCGTCGAAAAGTTCCGCGGCCAAGAGAAGCCCTTGTATTTTTCGGTCGAGAATTCTTACCTGATCACCGCCCAATCCCCACGTAAGCCACTTGTTGAAAGCCTCCATGGGCAGATCGACCGTTTCTTTCGGGTCTTTGCCGTACTTATCCAAGTATTCTTTCAAAGTAACGAATTCGACCGAATATTTACCGGCGAGCGTTCTGAAATTTCGCAGGGTAATCCAATCGACCGGATACAGGTCGGGGAGCGGATTTTCCAGTTTCGTTCCCGCCTTCGACGCCGGGTGCTCCGGATCCTCCCAGCCGAATTCCTCCCAGCCGAATATCAAGGGGATTCCTTGCGCGCGCAGTTTCTTAAATGCCGGTTGTTCCGTGAGATTTTGGACATTCAGGTAAGGTCGAGTTAGCGAGTGGCGAGGAATGCAGGGGATCTTGGTCCCGTCCACGCCTTTCCAGTTGACGACATTATGTTCCACGTAGGGAATTCCCGTTTTGCCCCAAGTATCCATCTGGGCCATGCTGGCGTACTTATAGCCTGCGCCGGCGGCGAGCTGTGGAACTTGGGGATGCGCGAATTCCTCTTCTTCCAGAAAAGTGACCATTTCATAGTCGAGGGCTTTGCGGATCGTCTCGCAGCCAAGGACGAGCTGGCGGATGTTCGCTTCACCGCTAATCGAAGTTCCCATCGGCTGGCCATAGGTGCCGCCGATCAACTCCAACTTGCCCGCGGCCAGATAATCCTTCAAGCGGTTGGCGACTTCGGGGAATTTTTCGGCGATCAATTCGAATGCCCGAGCGTCGAGATTGATGCAAGTCTTGATATGCGGTTCGAGATCGACGATTTCCATGGCGTCGGTCACCGACAAGACATTCGATTCGATTCCCGATTGCCATCCGATGCCGGTATAGCTCCAATGGTTGCAAAGCACTAAACAAAAATGGTCGTTTTTTTCCTCCGCCCAAGCTTTCGACGAATCGCTCGGCTCGAAAATCATCGCCCCCATTCCAGTCGCCAATCCGGCCTTCAGCAAATTCCGACGGGTGATCGTTTTCATCACTGGCTTCTCCTAAAATTGGATAAAGATGATTTTTACTGACTATCTTGTTTATGGTTCATCCGGAAATTGCGTACCTGGGGGTTGAAAAAGTGCGGACATGCGGTTCCGATAAGGGTTTACGTCGAAGCAAATCCCTTACGAGGAACGAAGCATGTCCACGAGTATGTTGTATCACATGATGGGTATCCGCGGCTATAGGTACGTGAGCACGAAATATGAAAACGGCGGTGCAACGGTTACGATTGCCCAAGAGCGAAAAACTTGCCGCTGTCCGCATTGCGATTCGGCGAACGTCATCCTCAAGGGCGGGGTATGGCGGCAGTTCCGCGGGATTCCGATCGGAAGAAAGCCGGTCTGGATTCGCTTCCGCGTGCCGCGCGTGGAATGCCGCGATTGCGGGACGTTGCGGCAGGCGGCCCTCGGCTTTGCCGAGCCGCGGGTGACCTACATCCGAGCCTTCGAACGCTACGTCCTGGATTTGGCGGATTGCATGACGATTCAAGACGTGGCCGAGCATCTCGACGTGAGTTGGGACGTGGTCAAGGAGATCGTCAAAGCGAACCTCAAGCGGAACTTCGCCAAGCCGCGGTTGAAGGACTTGCGACAGATCGCCATCGACGAGATTTCGATCGGCGCAGGCCATCGCTACCTGACGATCGTGCTGGACTTGGTCAGCGGGGCCGTGGTGCATGTCGGCCGCGGAAAAGGGGGCGATTCCCTGACGGATTTTTGGAAACGATTGCGTTCGAGCGGAGCGAAGATCGAGGCCGTAGGCATGGACATGTCGCCCGCCTTTATTGCGGCGGTGACGACCAATCTGCCCCAAGCGAAGATCGTTTTCGACCGTTTTCACGTGATGAAACTGCTGAACGACAAGCTCTCCGACCTGCGGCGGGCGTTGTACCGCGACATCAAGAACAACCTGGGCCGAGAAGTCCTCAAGGGGGCTCGTTGGCTGCTGTTGAAGCGACCGGCGAACCTCGATCCGAAACATAATGAAAAGAAGCGATTGGAGGATGCCTTGCGATTGAACGCGCCGCTGGCGACGGCCTACTACCTCAAGGAAGAATTGTACGAATTCTGGGAGCTGGAGGATTATGAAGAAGCCGAGACGTTCTTGCTTCAGTGGATCGAAAGCGCCGAAGCCACGAAGATCCGTCAGTTGGTCACCTTCGCCCAAACACTTCGCACGTATCATTCCGGCCTCCTGAACTATTACGATTACCCCATTTCCAGCGGTCCTCTGGAAGACACCAATAACAAAATCAAAACCATGAAACGCCAAGCCTACGGATACCGAGATCAAGAGTTTTTCCAACTCAAAATCTACGCCCTCCATAAGGCTAGGTACGCTTTAGTCGGATGAACCTTGTTTATTTCCGTCGTGGAAAGTAAGGAGGGGCAATCGCAGCGCCGACCCGGCATGCGTTTTATCCCGCTATCCATGCGTGAATCCGCAAAAATTGACTACTTTGAACCGCCGGCGATGTCGCCGAGGAACTTCATGCGGACCGTTCCTTTAAGGACTTCGCCGGTTTTGAGCAACCGTCCGGGGCCGTAGTGGTAGCCGCCGTGGTAGGTCCACGACATGCCGCCGTAAAAGTCGAGCACCTTGAAATGGATTTCATGCGTTCCCACCGTCGCGCGGACGTGCTGCGCGCCGTCGGAGAACACCTGCACGCCTTGCCCGGCTTTGTTGGTCAGGCCGGCGGTGTAAATGTTTCGCTTCGTGCCGCGAAAATCGTTGCTGCCCCGCGGATGGTCGTCGAGCGCGTACGGCCGGTCGCCGGGCGGAACGATCTGCGGCACCGCCGGATGGGCGACCGCTTCGCCCCGCGGGCGGCCGATGTGGTCGGCCGGATAATAGCTGTATTCCGCGTTGCGATCCCAACTTAACTTGTCGAAATCGAGCGGCAATTCGAAATCCAATCCGATCTCGCGGACCCACATTTCGGGACCGTTGTAGGTGAACTCGTAACGGAATTCGGCGTCGCCGGCGTCGTCCATGCGAATCTCGAAGCCGCCGCTGAAATCCTTGCCGTATTTTCCGTTCCAGCGGAGGACGGCCTGGTTGCCTTCCGTCCGCCGCTCGTCGCCGGTGAATTGCCATACCGAATCGCCGGGCACGTCCTCGGGTCCAAAGGCCTGGCCGATTTTCCCCCGTTGGCCGACCGGATATTCCAAGGCTGGCGCTTTGCTCTTCTGCACATGCAGCTTCGGGCCGAGGGTCAAAATCGTTTCGCGGTTGGCCAGCGCGCGGTAGAGTTCGCCGCTTGCGCGTTCGTACGACAATTCCATTTTCGGACCCAACATGCGGACGGCCACGGTGCCTTCCAGATCGAGGGTCCCGGTCTGTTCCGCAATTCGCGCGGGCTTGCCGGAATTGGGGAAGGCGGGTATTGCGCGCGGCGCGAACGAAAGCCGGTAGGCATCGACCATTTTATCGCGCTCGTCGAAGAATTTAAGTGTCAGTATATCGTCGGGCCGCGGCGCGCGTTTTGCGGCGATTTTCAGCAAACCTTTACCCAGCGGCGGTGCATGGCCGCGCGCTTCGCCCCGTTCCCCCGCCAGTTCCCAGCGGCAGACGTATTGATCCAAATCGGCAAACTGGTTATAGCTCCCCAGCGGGATTTCGATCGGTTCGCCGGGGACCGGAATGGCCAGCGGTTTCTCGGGGATTTGCACGGGCGAGTAGAGTTTTTTGGAGAGCCAATGCTCTGGCCGCGGGCGACGCCAGCCATCGACCGTGCCCCAGATGACATCGCCGACGATGCCCCGCTGCGGCATTTTGTAGGTCGGCGTGGCATAGTAAATCGGCGGATGCGAGCGATGCCAGTGGCCAATGCCCTTGCCGGGGACGAGGAACGTATCGTCCACCCAGGCCCATTGATTCGCGCCGACCTGGTTCTCGTTGGCATTGATCGCGCGCTGGATTTCCGGCATGCCCGTGATCCAATAATCGCGCATGCCGGGGTCGATATCCTCGAAGAGCGCGAGATCCTGCCAGCCGTGGAAGACGCCTAGCACTTCGTCGAAAAACACCGGTTTCCGCTCGTTTTTGGTCTCTTCGATCCGCTTCAGCGAAATCGGGTGGTGATAGACGTTCATGTCGAGCGTGTGGTTGTCGTACGAGGCGCTGCAAGTTCGGCTCGGATCGAGCGACTTCACTTTGTGGAAGGTCGCGACGAACATCCGTCCGGGATAATTGCTTTCGTTGCAGATCGACCAATCGACGACGCTGGGATGGTTGCGGTCGCGCTCGACGAATTCGCAGAAGATGCCTTGATAGAGGGTAACGTAGCGCAGGTCGTTGGTGCGTTCCGCCCAGCAGGCGGGGCCTTCGCTCTCGACGTAAAGCCCGAACTCGTCGGCGTCGTCCATCACGAGCGGATTCGCCGGCCCGATGTGGTTGCGGATCAGGTTGAAATTCGCGCCTTTGATCAGTTCGGTGTCTTGGCGGATGATTTCGGGCGCGATCGCGCGGCCCATCAGCGGATGCGCGCTGAGCCGGTTGACGCCGCGGTACTTCACCGGCTTGCCGTTGATCGCGAGTACGCGGCCCTGGACTTCGATTTCGCGGAAGCCGAAAAGCTGCTCGACGGCGATTGCGGAAGGTTCGGCGTTTCCGGATAATTCAACGACCAATTTATACAGCCGGGGCTGCTCGGCATTCCAGGGTTGAGGCGCTTTGACCGTGGTTTTCAGGCTGACCGTCTTGCGTTCCCAAGGACCGAGGGAAATGGGGGCCGCAAGCCCTTCGACCGGCACTTCTTTGCCTTGGGGATCGAACAAGCGCATGTTGACGTTGGCCGCGCGTGCGTTCGCGCTTTCGTTCACGACGTCGGTTTCCACCGCGAGCGCGGCATCGCGATAGGACGAGTCGAAATCCGTATTCACGCCGAAATGAGAGATATTCACCGGCTCCACCGCGAAGACCTCGACCGGCTGCCAAATGCCCGCCAATTCGAAATAGGCATAGTTGCTGGCATGGTCGATCTCGCTGGCCATCGAGCGGGCGTCAACCAACACGAGCACTTCATTTTTCGCGCCGGGTTTCACGCTCTCGGTGATGTCGAACTCGAACGGGGTGAATCCGCCTTCGTGGCCGCCGATCCGCTTGCCGTTGACCCAGACTTGCGCGCGGCTATAGACGGCGTCGGCGCGGAACTTGATTCGCTTGCCTTCCCATTCGGCGGGCGCGGGGAAGGATTTGCGATAAACCGCCTTGCCCGACTCGGCGGTAAAGCCTTCCATTGCCCAATGTGCGGGAACCTTGATGGGACTCCAGGCAATTTGTTGCCGGTTTGCGGGGAAATCTTGCGGCGGATCGACGGCGAAATCCCAGGTCCCCCCGAGGGAAACTCGATTTTTTCGGTGGTCCCGCGTTCGCGGAGTAAGCCGAGTGGAAACATCCCCGCTGTCGAACTCTTGCTCCGACTTGGCATCGTTCTTCGCAACCGCCACTTTGATAGGTCCGGTCGCCGCGAATGGAAGCGGGACTTCAAAATCGCCGTTGGGACCGGTCTTTGCGGTTTCTTTCCAGGGACCGGCCGGCGTTTTGCCCGTTACCGTTACGTCCGCATTGCGCACCGCGATGCTTCCGTCAACTCGCGAAACCGTGCCCAACAGATGCCCACGGAGATCGCCCGCCACGGCGACCTGAGTCTTCACATAGTCGGCCGCGATTCGCGCCGCGAGGGCGGGATCGTGATAGATTTCGACTTCATGAAAGGCCGCGCCGGGACCGTCGAAAACGAACCGCAGGGAATTCGTGTGCTGCGGTTTGCAGGTAACTACCACATATTCCGGCATCCGCTCTTCCTTCGAGCCGCTGCGGCCCACGGAAATCCATGCCCCTTCCCGTTTTATCTGGACGTCGAGCGATTGAATCCAGGGGCCGGTGGCATAAAGCGCCACGGCACAAATATCTTGCGGCGCTTCCCAATCGAATTGCAGCCACTCGCCGGTTTCCTTTTCCCGCGTGGCGCTCCACTGCGTATCCATGCGGTTGTCGTTGACGCCCGGCGGCGGAAATTCCGACCGCGAACTGGACGCCGTAACTTTCGCCATGGGTGCGATATTCCCCGGTTTGGGTTCCGCGGCATGAACGAGTATTGCGGATACGCCGAAGGCGACAAAAGCGAAGAGCGACGGCAGTATTGTTGACATGTTTTTTCTCCTAAGGCTTCAGTGCTGTTGCTTGGTTGGTCGATATCGAGTGGTTACACCCGGGCAGATCGTTTGTTCCACTCTCCTAGGAACACGATAGCAGGTTATTTCCCGATATGCAACCGGTTGCATGGCATTTGGCTTCTTTTTCGGCGATGTCAAGGAACCAGGACGAAAAATCGATAATATCTAGCCCCCCGCAGACGGTGGGCGGAACCGTTTTTGTCCTGTCGGTGAAAAAAATGCGATTCTCAACGCACTTCGAACGTGCGGATTTTCCAGGGATCGATGGGGAAAGCAAGCCTGTTTTCGCGGCGGGAAACCTCGCCGATTTTGCGGCCCAGCAGGTTGGTTTCAACGGCTGCCGCAAGCGGCACGTCAATCTCGACGCCGGCCTCCGCCGCTTGGCCCTCGGTTTCCACGACGCGGAGTTCATAGCCCGGCGTCGTCTTCTTGCGGAAAGCCGAAAGCATGACGCTTTCGGGAGCAACACGGAGGAAGCTTTTCGCCGGCGGAAGATCGCCCGACTGTGGTTCGCCGATCCGGCAGAGCAGCGGCTGCGTAAAATCATTCGCTGCCCGCAGCCGCGCGGCATTGTTCAAATCGCCGACCGCGTGCGGCATCAGGGCATGGCGGTACTCCGAGTAGAGCGGCCATCCGTATTCGCCGTCGAAGTTCGACTCCCACTCGCGCATGATCAGGTTCGAAACGATCCCCTCCTTATCGCGGAGGAACCATTGCGTGCCCGGATGCAGCACGAGCAGTCCCATGTCCTTTCCCAGCAGATCGGCGAACGTCAGGGCGTGAAAGGCGTTTTTCGCGGTCGCCTCGACGGCCAGCGGATAATCGCGCACGACTTGCGAAACTTCGAACGCCGGCGCGAACGACAGCCAATAGCCGAGATTGGTATCCATCAGCGGCGGCAATTGATCGCCGCTGCCGTTGAACAGGGGCGGAACTTGCGCGAACGCGCGGCTGACAACTTCCACGTACGGGCGGCCGGCGGCAAGCGTCACGCGCGTCTCGAAGCCCAGGTACTTCCAGCCGTGCCGGGCGCGGACGGTGGCGAACATCGGACCTTTCGCGAACCAATCCAATCGCGCCTGCGACGCGGCGCTGTCATAGCGCGCGGGCGGCTGGGGGCGCAAGGAGAGGTTGGGATTCGGCGTACCGATAAAATGCGGAAAGGCGCCGCGTTTTTCGTCGATCGTCTCGCGGCCGG
Source organism: Pirellulales bacterium (assembly GCA_020851115.1). Lineage (GTDB taxonomy): Bacteria > Planctomycetota > Planctomycetia > Pirellulales > JADZDJ01 > JADZDJ01. The sequence goes on along the minus strand of JADZDJ010000224.1, from coordinate 1,831 downwards.
ATTGCTTGTGAATGAGGCTCGCCACGGCCCCCGTCTTCGGATCGAGCCGGACGCGGAGGTATTCATTCTCCAGGAGGAGCTTCGATTCATCGTAGGAAAAGTCCGTCTTCGCGGCGGGCTGCGATTCGGGCGTCGGCTCCAAATAATACGTGTCGTAGCCGGCGGAGGGCACGGCGGCGGCCGGAAAAGCCAACTCGGCCACGATGAGGTTGCCCTGGCCGTCGCTCTCGCTCTTCACGACTTGGGAGGGCAGGATGCGACCCTCGCGGTCTTTGACGATAATCGCTTTCGTCTGCTCGGGCAGGGGATAGACCCGGCCGGTGAGCGCCAGGCCGGTCCGATCCCTGTCGTGCGGATTGAACACCGTGGCCGCGAGTCGCCCCTGCTTTTTCGCTTGGGAGTTGATCCGGCCGGTGAGCGTTTTCAACGCGGCGTCGAGCGATTCCCGGCCCTGTTTCTGCGCGGCGTCGAGGTGAATGTACCCGATCGCTCCCCACGTGAGATTGTGCTTGTCTTCCAGCCGGTCGAGCGGGGCCAGTCGTCCTTGCCAGCGCGTGTATTCGCAGAGTCCCACGTCGTGGCTCTGGGAAGCCATGAGGTCTCTCCACGCTTTGTCCAAGAGTTCGGCCTGCGACTTCGCGCCGAGGCCGGCGGCGATGGCGTCGTAGAGTTCCGCCGCCAAGAGCAACCGTTCCACTTTGCGGTCGAGGATGCGGATTTGATCGCCGCCCAAGCCCCAGGTGAGCGATTTAGCCCAGGCATCCATCGGCAAATAGACCGTCTCTTTCGGGTCGGCGCCGTATTTATCGAGATACTCTTTCAAGGTGACAAATTCGACGGGATACTGCGCGGCGAGCTTCTTATAGCCCTCGGAAACGTACAAGTAGGCCGGGCGCTCCGGATCGTCCCAACCGAATTCCTCCCAGGCGAAGACCAACGGCACGCCGAGGGTTTGCAGCTTTTTGAACGCGGGCGATTCGGTAAGCTGCTTCACGTCGAGCGCGGCGCGAAAGAGCGAGTTTTTCGGCACGCAGGGAAGCGCGGAACCGTCCACTCCCTTCCAGCGGATCGCGTTGTGTTCCAACACCGGAATGCCGGCCCGGCCCCAGGTGTCAACCTGCGCGAGGCTCGTGTAACGGAACTCGGCGGCGGCGGCGAGTTGCGGCACCTGCGGGTGGGAAAATTCCTCTTCTTCAAGAAAGGTGGCCATCTCGTAGCCCAGGGTCTTGCGGATCGTCTCGCGGCCGACGACGATCTGGCGGATGTTCGATTCGCCGCCGATCGTGGCGCCCATCGGTTGGCCGTACGTGCCGCCGATCAGTTCCACCTTGCCCGCGGTAAGATAGCGTTTCATTCTTTCCGCCACTTCGGGGAATTTTTCGGCGAGAAATTCGACGGCCCGGGCGTCGAAGTTCATGCAGGTCTTGACGTGCGGCTCGCGATCGGCCGTTTCCATGGCGTCGGTCGCCGAGAGGGCGATTGATTCGATCCCCAGATTCCAGCCGATGCCGATATAGCTCCAGTGGCTGCACAACGTCACGCAGAGCTTCTTTTCCGCGTCGGCGGCCCAGGCTTGCCCGAGGGTTGCAGGCCCGAACAGGATGGCTCCGGTTCCACTTATCAATCCGGTTTTCAATAGTTCTCGACGAGAAATGGTCGTTTTCATAATCGGTTTCCTGGTCGTGAATTGCATTCGATATATAGCCTAGCGCGGCGTAGCCGCAACCAATGCGTACCTTTTATGTAACCCAGGCGTTCACGCCTGGGAAGAGGATCTTAACCGCAGGCGTAAACGCCTGGGCTAGGGAAATGCGAAAAAAGGGCGTTTTTC
>JADZDJ010000223.1 GCA_020851115.1 Pirellulales bacterium | reverse complement strand
CTGGTGCGGCCTGTCGTGCCAAACGGCATGCGGTGGCCGATGATCTTTGACAATTTAAGCTCCGCACTCGGCAACCTGCGGCCACTGCCCGGCCGTGTTGCAGTTCGCTCAAGGCTCTTCGCTTGACGGCTTCCCCCATGCCCACCCGCGCTTTTGCATGATGTCGCCGATGGACGCCTGCGCTATACAAAAAACATCCAGCAGCCAGCATCCACCCCCTTATTTTCCATCGACCCTCGCCACCCCTCAAACCTCAAATACACCCGTAAAGTCCCGATTCATTTCGCTTCCGCCCACCGGTTTTTTGCACACCCCCCCCGGAAATGAACCGGAAATCTTCGCGGCAAATTGTCCTCATTTTCCCGAGGATTTTCACTAGCTCATTTCCACCTCAAATTTTATTTCGCGAATCGGAGCCTACGACAAACTTGCATTGTTCTCGCTGGTTTTCGCCAAGTCCGCCCTCCCGTGGCCGCCCGTCGAACGGAAAGTTCCAGCGGACGGCGCGGAGGCGTCGTCCACCGCGCTTTCGGCCCGCGCCTCCGCAAGCTGTTGAAGCCTTCGCGACAGCGTCATGCTGGTGTCAGCGGACGCGTTTTGCCGAATTGCCGGTTTTCAGTTGCTTGTTCGCCGAACTTGGCGCGGACGCCGAGGATCGTGATCGGTGATAAGGTCGACGGAGATTGTTTTCTATGTATGATATTGTGCGATCGGCGGAGCAAACCATTTTTCGAGTTGCGCCTACGGAATACCGATTTTTGCCGGGCGATTTCGGGCGCGGCTCTGTCTCTCGCTGACGCGACTCCGTTGCTAGCGAGCGCGGTTTGTTACGGAACATCTCAATCAAGAATAGCTCCCCACCGCAACGTGACACTCGCCGCCAACAGGCCACTGACGGAGATGCCGGGCACGTTGCGGCCGATGCTGTCGTTGGCCCTACCTGTGCTGGCCGAGCAGATGCTCAATGCGCTGGTGGGCCTGACCGACCGCTTCCTAACGGGACATTTCCTGGAAGGCAAGGCATATCTTGCAGCAATCAACCAGTCGGCCTATGTGCTGTGGCTGTTTACGTGTTTGTTCGCGACGGTCAGCATAGGAGCTACGGCGCTGGTGGCGCGATTCGTCGGCGGCGGTGATTGGACGCTGGCGCGGCGGGCGGTTCATCAGTCGCTCATGCTTGGTGCGATGTTTGTGCTTGCGATCGTAGGTGTTGCGGTCGTCATTGGGCATGAACTAATTCTGATGACGGGGCTGGAAGCCGATGCCGTCGAGTTCACGGAGCGCTATTTAGCCATTATCTTGATCGCCATGCCGGCGATCATGGTCGAACAAGTGGGCATTGCCTGTTTGCGTGGATCGGGCGACACGATTTCCGGTCTGATGGCGATGATCGCGATGAACGGCGTCAATATGGCGCTGAGTTCGGCGCTGTGCATCGGTGTGGGTCCGATTCCAAAATTTGGCTGGGAAGGATTGGCGATCGGCACCGCGACGGGATATTACGCTGGAGCGGCGATCGTGCTCGTCCGGATGGCGCGCAACCGCCGCGGGATTGGCCTCGATTGGCGGCTACTGCGGCCTGATAGCGATCTGCTTCGGCGATTGTTGCGAGTGGGTTTGCCCGGCGGGGCCGATTTTGCCGCGATCGTTGCCTGTCACTTGTGGTACCTGCGGATCATTAACCGAGTGGGAGACATGGCTGCCGCGGCACACGGCATTACGAACACCGCAGAGTCGTTCAGCTATTTGCCGGGAGTCGCGTTTCAAGTGGCGGCGAGCACGCTGGCAGGGCAATTTCTTGGGGCGCGCGATCCACAGCGCGCCGGCCGCAGCGTGTCGATGGCCTGCCGGGTTGGCGGCGGCGTGATGACGGTGATGGGGGGCGCGTTTCTGCTATTATCCGAGCCGATCACCGCATTTTTTGTCAACGATCAGCAGCGCGACATCGCCGTGCTGGCCGCGTCGGCGTTACGCATTGCCGCAATCGGCCAACCGTTTCTTGCGCTCACGATGGTGCTGAGCGGGGCGCTGCGCGGGGCAGGCGATACACGCTGGCCGCTGCTGTTCACATTCGTCGGCTTCATCTGCGTGCGAATTCCGCTGGCGTATTGGCTTGCCTGGCCAGAAGTTCCACTTGGCCACACCGGCATCGTAATCGCCGGCTGGAATCTCGGCCTGCTCGGTGCCTGGACGGCGGCAGTTGCGGACATCATCGTGCGCTGCTGCCTGGTGAGCTTTCGGTTTTACCACGGCGGCTGGAAGCAGGTGCGAGTATAGTCGCGGCTATTGGAATGACTCGCTAGCATCGCTGCCTTACTTGAAATGCCGAGTCCTGATTGCAATAAGTTCATTTTGTTTGAACCAGCGGCGGCGTTTGAACGATCGGCGCTGCCGCGGCAAGAATTGCCCTGCGGTCGCGGTTGAGCGGTGGATAGATACGCTCGCAGTTGATCGCTCGTTTCGCCTTTTTAGCAGCCATTCCCTTGGCGATCACTTGCCGGTCCCAGCCTTCGGTGTAGACGGCTCCCCAGGATCCCAGATCGAGCACCGTCACGTACCAATCAATTCGTAGCGGAAGCAGCGGAAGACCGAATAAGCTGCAAACGACGTTGTGTCCTGCAAATCTCCCCATGGGCCGGCTATGCTGGCAAGACATCACCGACTTGTGCTTATCGTCCATCATCGACCACGCTGAATCGCCGGCCGCCAGCACATTGGGCACGCCGCAGACTTGCATATATTCATCGACCGGCAGGCGTCCGAAGCGATCGCGTTCGACGGGAAAGCATGCTGTCAACCGATTGGCTTGCATACCGGCGCACCAAACGATGGTGGCGGCTTCAATTCGATCGCCGCTGCGTAGGACGATGCCGCGAGCATCGGCAGCCGCTACTTCGATGCCCAATCGGGTTTCGATGCCGAGCGACTGCAGGGCCGCTTCGATTACCGGGCGCGCCGATTCGCCCATGTCAGAGCCGACGTGCGGCTTGTGGTCGGCGAGAATGACGCGCGGCGGCTGCGACAGGTTGCTGCGATCGAGAACGGATCGTAGCTTTGCAGCCAATTCAGTTGCCGCTTCGATACCTGTCAATCCAGCACCGACGATAACGGTCGTAAATCGCCCCGGCGAATTGGGCAATTTCGGCAGGGCGTTCAAATGGTCGTTTAGCCGCGCTGCCGCACCGTAGGTATCGATGTCGAACGCAAATTGGCTCAGGCCCGGCAAATTCGGTCGAGCGAGTTGGCTGCCCAGCGCGAAAACAAGCCGGTCGTAGGCGATTGCAGTCGAACCGGTTGCCGATTTCAATCGAACTATCTGCGACGCGAAATCGATACCATCGACCTCGGCTTCGACTCGCCGGACGCCAATCGGCTCTAGCACATCGTCGAGCGGTACGCGGACGTGCGCGAGATCGGCCTCGTAGTTGCGCACGCGAATGTTGTGAAACGCATCTCGGTTAACGAGCGAAATTTCCGCCTGTTTAGCGCTGTAGCCCAATTCGTCCAATTGGCGCGCAGCGCCAACCGCGCTCCATAATCCTGCGAACCCGCCGCCCAGTACAACAATTTGATGGGTGCTCATGAAAGATGCCAGGTGGCCGCTCAAGTAGGAATCGAACCTCCGAATATCGCGAACGAACGCGGATCGATTGGTGAGGTCAAGGCAGCACCAGTGACCGCGAATAGAGCGGATCGACCAAAACCGACGCCGACCGCGTTCCCTTCGGGTAGTCGCTTTCGACCTGAGAATTGGTCCGTGGACTTCTTTGGCGCTCTATGCGCTGCCAGTCGCTCAATGTAGGTTAGTACAGAGCGATTGTTCTCGATTTACCTTACGTCTGTGGTCATTCTATCGGTCTTGCATGTCCGAGGAAACGCTTCTTATCGCCGGACCCGCTGGTAGCGGAAAAACCGCAGCCGCGATCGAACGCTATCGGCGAGGATTGGCCGATCAGCCAATCGGTAGCATGCTGTGGATCGCTCCGACAAACCGCGCGGTGGACGAAATTCGCCGTCGATTGTTGGGTAGTGGCCTGTCCGGCTGCTTTTCGCCGGGCATATTCACGTTCGCCCGCTTTGCCGAGGTGGTGCTTGCTGACGCCGAACAGCCGATTCGCCACGTCGGCAAGCTGCTGAAGCGGCAAATGATCGAGCGAATTCTGAACGAAATCCGTGCAGCCGGAAAGTTGAATCATTTTCTGCCGATTGCTGACACGCCAGGTTTGGTCGATCTCATCGCTGCGCTCATCAGCGACCTCAAGCGGCAAGAAATCTGGCCCGACAAGTTCGCCAAGCTGGTGACGCAACAAAGTCCCACCGCTAAAAACCGCGAATTGGCGCTAATTTACGACGAATACCAAAACCTGCTCAACAAACATTCGCTGTACGATGCCGAGGGCCGTTTTTGGTCGGCTCGCGAAATGCTGAAGGATGGTCAATGGGGCTTGTTTTCGCAAATAAAGCGAATTGTTGTCGACGGCTTTACCGATTTCACGTTCACCCAACACGAGATCTTGCAATTGTTGGCCGCACGTACCGACGAATTGGCAATCACGCTGACATTGGAAGAAAAGACACGTCGCGAAGACTTGTTGCTGAAGCCCACGCGCACGCTCGCGGAGCTTCGGCAGCGTCACGCGCAGGCCAACCTCGTCTGGTTGCCGCGACCTGCCAGTTCGCATTGGCCCGCGATGTCGCATTTGGAGCGCCAGTTGTTCGGCAATCCGCGCGAGCTGACTGCTGCCGACGATGTGAGTGGCATTGAAATTGTTGCCGCTTCCAGTCAACTGGCTGAATTACAGTCAATTGCTCGGCGGATCAAGGATTTGCTTGTCACCGGCGAACCCACGCACGATAGCCTATCCCATCTGTCGGCGTATGAGAGTCGATCGACAAGAAGACCTGCTGCGCAGGACATCGCAGTGGTATTCCGCAGCTTGGATGGGATTTCAAATCTCGTCGCAGAAGTATTCAACGAATACGGCATCCCGATCGCGATTGAGTCGGCAGCGCCGCTCCGATATTCGCCGGTTCTGACTGCGCTGGTGAACTTGCTGCGATTGCAAGCGGAGGATTGGCCGTTTCGACAATTGTTGACGGTGATTGCCAACAACTATTTTCAACCGTCCTGGAAAGAGTGGCAGGAGGGCGCTGCAGGAGTGGCTGCGGAATGGGCGATTCGTCGCTTGCAAATCCCCCGCGGGCGTGGCGAACTGCTTCGATCGCTGGAGCGGAACTTGCAATCGCCGATCGAAAGCGTCGAAGTTACTCCGGATGGCGATTCGACCGATGAACGGACGCAGCGCAAACACCGGCAAAAGTTTGAAGCGGCGGACCGAATGTTGCGCAAGCTCAGCGTGTTGCTTACGCAGCTCGATCGGCCGCGGACCCTCGTGGAGTGGATGGGAGCAATTGAAGAAGTTGCCAAGGCAACCGGCTTGCTGCGAGCGATGCAGGCTAGTGTCTCGTGCGGTGGTTGGTCGAAACATGATGAAGCGTCCTGGCAGCGACTGAAAGATGCGCTGGCGGCCGGCAACCAACTGGAGCAATGGTTGGAGGCAAAGCCATCGAAGCTGTCACTGGCGCAATTTATTACCCGTTTGCAGGAAATCGTTGCCGTTGAACCGTTGCCTGAAGATTTTGAAGAAGCAGGGCGCGTTAGAGTGTTGAGTGCTCAAAGTGTGCGAGGGATCGAAGTGCCGTATTTGTTTGTTGCAGGGTTGAGCGAAAAGGCATTTCCGCCGCCGGCGCGCGACGACCGGATTTATAGTGAGGCGGAGTGTCGCCGGTGGAACTCGGCTGGACTACGGTTCGTCGATCAGCACCAGCGAACGTGTGAGGAAATGCTGTTGTTCTACGAAGTCGTCACGCGAGCTACGCGGCGACTGACCTTGAGTTATCCAGCGCTCGATGAATCGGCCCAACCGTTGCTTCCAAGTCCATATTTGACTGAGTTGCGCCGCTGTCTCGGCGAGGATCGCTTTCAGCCGACCCATGAAATTTCTCTCAGTCCTGTGCCGCGGCATGTGCTGCCGTACAGTGGAAACGAGCGGCGCGTGATGGCGGTAGTGGAATGGCTCGACGGAAAACCTCAGCGGCTAGCGGCGATCCTTGGTTCTCCATTGGCCGGCCCCAAGTCCGCTCGAGGAGGTGCGGAAAAGGCCACTGGTGAAAGCGAAACAAGAAAGAATGTTGGCTCGCTGGCGCTGCTGGCCGGGCTGCAGGCGATTGCGGCTCGCGCCAATCGTCAATCGTTCTCGGATTTCGAGGGAATATTCACCAGCGATGCTGCGAAGCGGCAGCTTGCCGCAGAATACGGCCCCGAGCATTGCTGGAGTGTCAGTCGGCTGGAAGGCTACGCCGAGTGCCCATTTCGCTTTTTGCTACACAATCTACTGGGTATCGAAACGGTGCCCGAACTTTCCTTGGAGACCAACTACGGTCGCCGAGGGGTGCTCGCTCACGAAGCGCTTGCCAGGTTGCATCGGCAGTTAAACGTGGCCGATCAGCGTCGCTCTCCTGCCGATGTTGGCCAGGTTGAATTTGAGCGTTTGTGCGACGAATCGATTGCCGAGCTCATCCGTCGCATTTCCGACGGACCTTTTCTGCAAGCGGCGCTGGAAAGCATTGATGTGCGATTGGTTGCCGAATGGTTTGCCGCGTATTTCGACCAACATTTGGAGTACGACAAACAGGGAGAAACCGCCCAGCTACGTCCGGCCCATTTCGAAGTCTCCTTTGGCATGAAGCCGCGAAATAGCGATGGGGTCATTGATTCGCTGTCCACCGACAAACCGTTCATCATAAAGTGCGGTGAAAGCGAGATTCGGCTGGCTGGACGAGTGGACCGCATCGACGTTGGAGTGATTGGCGATCGAGTCGTCTTCAATATTCTCGACTACAAGACTGGGGCTAAACAGCGGATAAAGATTGAAGACATTCACGCCGGCCTCGCGCTGCAATTGCCGTTGTATGCGATGGCCGTTGAAGAACTGCTGTTGATCGACCGTCGCGCCAAGCCGTGGCGCGTGGGCTATTGGTATTTGAAAGCCACAGGGTTTGAATCACACGGCCTGCCGCAGTTTTGGGACCAAACGGACGGCGACCTTGCCGAGACCCAAGCTTGGAGCGAATTGCGTCGAACGCTGTTGGAGCGGGTCGTGGAAATTGTCCAGGGCATTCGCAGCGGCATGTTTCCGGTGTACAGCCGCAATGAGGATTGCACGAGCCTATGCGAGTACAGCACCGTTTGCCGAATCGGTCAGGTGCGGTCGCTGGGAAAAGGCTGGCTGCCCCTGCAGTCAGAACGGAAGTCGGGGAAACCTGTGCAAACCGAAAAAACAGAAATGTAGGTGAGATCACACATTGGCAGATCGATGACCGCTACTAAAACCAATTACACGTCCGAGCAGCAATGCGCGATTGAGACGCGGAACGTGTCGGTTGCGCTATCTGCCGGGGCAGGCTGCGGGAAGACGTTCGTTTTGACCGAACGGTTTCTTTCTCATTTGCAGCCTGCGAGCGATAAGATCCTGCCAGAACTGGCCGAGTTGCACGAACTCATCGCCATTACGTTCACCGACCGTGCAGCGCGAGAAATGCGCGATCGCATTCGCGGCAAGTGCTTCGAGCGGTTGCAATCGGCGCCGGCAGACCAGATCGATTACTGGCTGCGGCTATTGCGGAGCCTCGATGCTGCCCGAATCAGCACGATCCACGCCTTTTGCGGAGCCTTGCTCCGTTCGCACGCCGTCGAAGCACGACTCGATCCGCGCTTTGCAGTGATCGAGCAGGCACAAGCCGATACGCTACTGGCCGAGCTAATTGACGACCTGCTGCGCGAAAATCTGACGAATCGTGAATCGGCTGCGATGGATCTTGCCGCACAGTTCGGACTCGACCGGCTGCGGGAGTTGATTGCGGAACTCGTGAGCTACGGGCGAGCGATTTCGTTCGAGGAGTGGCTCCGTAAGTCGCCGGCGGAATTGGCCCAGGTCTGGGACGATTACCGTCGCCAAATCGTATTGCCCACGGCACTGGCCGACATTTCGACCGGTCCATCGGTCCACGAACTCTTGGCGGTGATTGACGGTCTCGGCAACGCCACTGGCGAGCTCAAGAGCCGCTGCAATGCACTCCAGACACTTCTGCCGGGTTTGCCTCAGAGCCATTCGCAAGTGGCCGATCTCGAAGCCATTTTGCAAGCCGCGCGGGTGCAAGGCGCAGGGAGTAAGAAAGCGTGGCCGGATGAAAGTCTCTATGAGCGATTCAAAACCGCAGCCGAACGGTTACGCACTGAAATCAAGTCGGTTCAGAAGCTGACTGCGTTCGACATACAAGCCGCCGAGGCTGACGCAGCCGCCGGATTGAAATTGCTATCGCTGGCCGCGACAGCGCTGGGAAATTATGATGCGCGAAAGCAGGAATTGGCATGGCTCGATTTCAACGACCTGCTGATTCGCGCCCGCGACTTGCTCATCGATCCGGCCCATGCCGAATTGCAGCAACGGCTAGCATCGCAGACGCGATTATTGTTAGTGGATGAATTTCAGGACACCGATCCTGTGCAAGTCGAACTCATCAAAGCGCTTTGTGGTCCGCAACTGCACGAGGGGAAGCTATTTTTTGTCGGCGACTACAAGCAGTCGATTTATCGTTTCCGCGGGGCCGATCCCAGTGTGTTTCGTCAGTTGCAGCGCGAGACGCCCGAACCAGGTCGATTGCCGCTTACGGAAAACTTTCGCAGCCAGCCGGCGATTTTGGCGTTCGTCAATGCGCTGTTTTGCGAGGCTCTTTCGTCCGCCGGCGATCCTGCCATGCAATACGTACCGTTACGCGCGAATCGTGGGCAGGTCACTGCCATACCTGCCGTCGAATTCCTGTGGTCGGTTTGTACCGACTTGAAAAAGTCGGACGCTGGCGCAAAAGCCGAGGCGCGCCGGCGCGAGGCCGAACAGATTGCGCGGCGAATCCAGCAGATGCTCGAAAGCGGTGAATTGTTGGTGCGCAATGCAACGGCCGGTGAAGAGCCACAACCGCATGTGGTTCAGCCCAAAGACATCGCCATTTTGTTCCGAGCCTTATCCGACGTACAGTATTACGAAGACGCCTTACGTCGCTGGAACATCGACTATTACCTGGTCGGGGGCCATGCGTTTTATGCGCAGCAGGAAATCTTCGACGTCGTAAACCTGCTGCGCTCGCTGGCCAGCCAAGCCGACGAAGTGGCTCTGATCGGCGTACTACGCAGTTCAATCTTTTCGCTGACCGACGAGACAATTTATTGGTTGGGGCAGCATCGGCATGGTTTGGCGCAAGGCCTGTTTGACCAATCGTTGCCTGTCGAATTGACCGCGGAGCAGACCTGCCGCGCGGCATTTGCCGCGTCTACCCTGCGCGAATTGCGGCTACTCAAAGACCGGCTCCCAATTGCCTCGTTGCTCAATGAGGCGATGCAACGCACTGGCTACAATGCGGCACTATTGGCGGAATTCATGGGCGAGCGCAAGCTGGCGAACTTGCGAAAGCTGATGGATCAGGCCCGCGCGTTCGACGAGTCGGGCGTGTTGGGGCTTGCTGATTTTATCGTACAACTGAGTGAATTCGTCGTACATCAGCCGCGCGAGCCACTGGCCGCAACTCATCCGGAAGGAACCAATGTCGTGCGGTTGATGACGATCCATCAGTCGAAGGGCCTGGAATTTCCTGTCGTTTTCGTGCCCGATATGGATCGGGCGACGTTCGGTGCCGACCGAGGGGCGGTTTGGAATCCGCAACTTGGCCCGTTGGTCAAGATTCCAACTCGTCGCGACGGCAGTCAGCATTTAACGGGCCTCGACCTGCACCATGCCATCGCAGACGCCGAAGACCAGGCCGAACGCTTGCGGTTGCTGTATGTTGCCACGACACGCGCAGCCGATTATCTGGTGCTGTCGAGTGGAGTTTTCGATCTGCAAGCTCCGTCTTCGCCGTGGATGAAACTGCTTGCCGAGCGGTTCGATCTGGAAAACGGACACTGTTTGGCGATTTTACCCGATGGTTACGCTCAGCCCGAAGTGAAAGTCCATCAAACGCCAGAAATCGAGCCGCCGCCAACGTGGGATCGGCAGTGGCGCGATCTCGATCAGCGTCTGACGGAAGTCGCGATGCTAGCAACCAAACAGCCCGCGCGGGATCGCGGCGACCAGCTTGCCGAGCGAATCGCCGTCGATTTTTCCTCTCGCCGTCGATTTTCGGTGTCGCGTCTCTCTGGAATCCTTGAGGCTACCGAGGATGTTGCGGCGCGTTCGCTACCCGACGAGGATGAAGATCGGTCGCCGGCGGCTGGCGGGGCAGATCTAGGAACACTTGTTCATGCGGCGCTGTCGAAGCTGGATTACCGCAATCCCAGCGACGTTTCAGCTTGGATCCGCCGCTGCGCCGCAAGCCATCAGAACTCGCTTGCTCGGCATCTTGAAGTTGCCGAGTCCCTAGTGCGCCAGTTTGTTCTATCGGCGCGTGCCCAAGAATTGGTTAGAGCAAAGCAAATCCACCGCGAACTAGAGTTTTTGCTGGCCTGGCCGCCGGGAGCGAACCAAAGCGGGGCCGGCGAGTGTCGGTATTTGCAAGGATTTATCGACTGCATCTATCAAGATAGTGACGGCGCGTGGCATTTGATCGATTACAAGACCAATCAGATTTCCGCCGATGCCATCGCGCAACTGGCAAAGCAGTATGAAATGCAGCTCGGGCTCTATGCACTGGCTATCGAGAAAATTCTTGGCCAGCCGCCGGTGGAATGCGTCTTGTACTTTATGCAACCCGCCATGGAACATCACTTTCCTTGGAATGATGCCGCGCGACGGCAGACTATTGAATCCATCAACCGCGCCATTACAGTTGCCACTGCTGCACCATCGACCCCTGAACCCTGAACCCTTCCAGTGTCTCTTATTCCCACCAAGCAGCGATCCTTCGCCGTCGAAGTTGTCCGCCAATTGCGCGACCACGGCTATGAAGCCTATTGGGCTGGTGGGTGTGTGCGAGATCAACTACTGGGCCACACTCCTTACGATTTCGACGTGGCGACGAGCGCCCGACCCGCTGAAATTCGCCATGTTTTTCAACATCGCCGGACGCTCAGCATCGGCGCGGCCTTCGGTGTCATGATCGTCGTCGGTCCGCGCGGCGCAGGGCAGGTCGAAATTACCACTTTTCGCCAAGATGCCACTTACAGCGATGGCCGCCACCCCGACCGCGTGTCTTTTAGCAGCCCCGAGGAAGACGCCAAACGCCGCGATTTCACGATCAATGGAATGTTTTTCGATCCGCTCGACGAGCGGGTCATCGACTTCGTCGGCGGAGAGGCCGATCTGCAGCGCCGCACCATTCGCGCGATTGGCGACCCACGACAACGATTCGCCGAAGACAAGCTGCGAATGCTGCGAGCAATTCGCTTCTCGGCGATTTTAGACTTTCAACTCGAACCGGAAACGCTCGCGGCGATTGTTGAAATGGCGAGCCAAGTGACCGTAGTTAGCGCCGAGCGCATTGCGGCCGAGGTACAAATTGTTCTCGTTCATGACGCGCGGGCAAAGGCGGTCGATCGACTCCGATCGACTGGCCTCTTGCAGACAATACTGCCGGAAGTCTTGGCGATCGTCGATTGGCCGCGGACGCTGGCGCTGCTTGGCTCGCTTGTCGAGCCAACCTTCGCACTGGCTTTGGCGGCGCTGCTGCAAGATCTGGCAGAAGACAAACTCGCCTCGATGATCGGCCGGCGCTGGAAGCTTTCGCGGAAGGATATCAATCGACTGGAGTGGCTGCTGGAAAACAAGGAGGCGCTCGCGAATGCGCGCGGGCAACGCTGGTCGAAGTTGCAGCCAACTTTGGCGGCTGAGGGCGCAGCCGATCTGGTGAAGCTTCAAGCCGCAAAGGCCAGCCTTGGTTCAGCCCGCCGTGAAGACGTGGAGTTTTGCCGGCTTCAATTGCAGCGCCCGCGCGATGAGCTCGATCCCCCGTCTCTTATCGATGGCCGCGACTTGCTCGGCTTGGGCATTCCGCGCGGGCCGGTTTTCGCCCGATTGCTGCAAGCAGTTCGTGCGGCGCAATTAGACGGCCACGCCAGCGATCGCGCTGGCGCACTGGCGCTGGTGGAACAATTGCGCGAAAAATCAGACTGAGCAGCGCACGTTCGATCGTAGGAGGCCCCTGTTCCTGCCGACCGCCTGTCGATAAACTACCTTTTCTGCCCAAACAGCTTCACTCCAGCACTAAGAAACGTCTCTGCCCCATGGATTGGCTCGCCCTTGCATTGCGTTGGATTCATATCGTCGCGGCCATTACGGCCGTGGGAGGAACGATTTTCATGCGGATGGCGTTGCTACCATCGGAGCAATCGCTCGACGACGAGTCGCGACATGCGCTGCGCGAACGAGTCCGCTCACGCTGGGCCAAGGTCGTCATGGCGTGCATCGCCTTCTTGCTACTGAGTGGTTTGATCAACTTTTTCACGTTCATCGGTCAAACAAAGGCCGAGCCTTGGTCCGAGTGGAGAACGTCGTACAACAAGCTGTACAACATGATCTTCGGCATCAAGGCGCTGCTGGCACTCGTGATTTTCTTTATTGCCAGCGCGCTCGTCGGGCGGACCGACGCCTTGAAGCCGATCCGTCAGAACGCAAAAATGTGGCTGACCGTGAATGTTGTTCTGGCGGTTCTCGTCGTCGCATTGTCGGGCGTCTTGAGATCGACGCACATCGGCCCTACGCTACCCACAACTAGGGTCGAGGCGACGGAGACCGCCCATGGATAAAAAGATCAAAAAGCGGATCGATGTCTTGCAGCCGAAGCTCCAACAGCTTCGCCAGCAACTGGCCGGCGCAAAGAAACAGTTGGACGATCCGGCCGAGGTAAAAAAGCTGGAAACAGACATTGCTGCCGTGGAGGCCGAATTGGCAAAGCTCAAGGCATCGTAGCGTGCTCCCCTCTCGATCATTTCGTAGCAATGGTTAAACTGCGCGAATGGTACTCGAGAACCCCGTCAGCCCATCGCCGCACGCCACGAAACTGCCCTGCAAGTCCCGGTTCTTCAAATCCTTCAGGAACAATCGCCGACAATCTTGACTTGAGAATGAGTGGGGCAAAGCAGTTGGTCCGGATTACAGCGGGGATTATTGTAGCGCTCGCTGTTGCAATTCCGTCAGTTTTTGCACGCCGCGGCGCGCCAGTCCAAGCAACGTGTGCAGTTCAGCTTCGCTGAAGGTTGCCTCTTCGCCGGTCCCTTGAACCTCAATGAACTGCCCTGCGCCGGTCATCACGACGTTCATGTCAACTTCGGCGTCTACATCTTCGGAATAGTCTAGATCGATGAGTGGCAAGCCGTTCGCAATGCCGACGCTGATCGCGGCAACGCTATCCGTCAATGCTCTTCGCGAAGGGTCGGGCAGTTCGATTGTCGAAACGGCGTCGACCAGGGCTACATAGGCGCCGGTGATGCTCGCAGTGCGGGTGCCGCCGTCGGCGTCTAGCACATCGCAGTCGATCGCCAGCGTCCGCTCGCCGATGGCGTCCAGGTCGATGATTGCTCGCAAACTGCGGCCGATGAGCCGCTGAATTTCGGTCGTGCGGCCATCGGTCTTGCCGTCGCGTTCGCGTTTCTTTCTTGGCGCGGTGCTTCCTGGCAGCATATTGCACTCGGCCGTGAGCCAGCCGCGGCCTTTGCCGGCCATCCAGTCGGGAACCTTGGGGTCGACCGACGCAGTGCAAAGCACCGTTGTGCCGCCGAATTGGATCAGCACGCTGCCGGGCGCAGTGTGAGTGAATCGGCGCGTGATCTTTACCGGTCGAAGCTGGTCGGGTTGTCGGCCGTCGCGGCGCATGAATGAGGAGCTAGGGGCTAATGGATAGGAGTGAATCGAAAGACTTTGCCAAATCTAACATGCATTTGTATTACCGCGATGTGTTCTAACCGCAATTTACACGATTTCCTAGCCTCGACTCAGCAGCCATGCCAAGATTCCTTTCTGCACATGCAGCCGATTTCCTGCCTGCTGGACAACGATGCTATTTGGGCCGTCAATGACTTCGTCGGTCACTTCTTCGCCGCGGTGCGCGGGCAGGCAATGCATGAAGTAGCCGTTTGGAGCCTGCGCCATTATCTGAGAGTTAACTTGATAGTTGACAAAATCACATCGGCGTATTGCGGCTTCTGATTCCTGCCCCATACTCGCCCATACGTCCGTGTAAACTGCGACTGCATTTCGCACGGCAGCCGACGGGTCGTCGGTCACCTTCAATTGCAATTGTGGAATATCCTGGTGGAATCGGTCGATTTCCGACTTGCTGAACTGATACGCCTTGGGCGTTGCCAGGTTGATCTTCATGCCCAGCCGCCCGCAGCCCTCGACCAAGCTGCGGGCCATGTTGTTCGAGTCGCCGATGTAGGCCAGTGTCAACCCGTGGAGTTTGCCCACCAGTTCGCGAAGGGTGTATAAATCGGCCAGCGCTTGACAAGGATGGGCAAAATCAGTCAGACCGTTAATCACCGGACAGGTACTATGTTGCGCTAGATCGACCACCGTCTGGTGCCGGTTTGCTCGAATGACGATTCCATCAACATATTGGCTTAGTACGCGGGCAAAATCGGGAATGCTTTCGCG
>JADZDJ010000222.1 GCA_020851115.1 Pirellulales bacterium | reverse complement strand
GGGCTTGGCATCCAGTCGTGTTTGCTCTGCCACGAGCGCGACTACAACGGAGTGTATCGGCGGCTGTTCGCCCAAGGAACATACCTGTCGACCAAGGCCAACGAACTGCGCGAGGCCCAGAAGCAGGGCTTACCCTGTGCCGACGACCCCGCCAAGGTGCAAGCCGATGCCGAGATGTTTCTGCTGGCGGCCGACCGCGTGGTGCGTGAGTATCCGGACAAGATCGACGAGGATGCCGTGCGCGAATCGCTGCTGAAGCAAACGGGCGACAATTGCGAACGGCTGAAGCCTGGCTACGACGATTTCGTGGTCGTGCTGGACCGGCTCGGTTGTCTGCAATGCCACAGCACCCAGGCCAAGGTTGGCGACAAGCTGGACCCGGCTTGTTACGGCGCGTTCGTCCTCGATTGCAACGCCTATAACAAGAGCGTCAACGTCCGGGCGCTCAGTCAGCACATCGATTTCGACAATGTCGCCCAATCGCAATTGCTCGCCAAGGCGGCAAATCGCGTTGACCACGAGGGCGCGGCGCGCGTCAAGCTGGACCAATCCCAGCTTGACGAATTGAGCGGCGCGCTCGCAAAGTGGTTGCGGGCGTATTCGAACGGTGTCAGCCCGCGCTCGGATGGTAATTCCCCGGTTTCGGCCGTGCCTGTTGCGGCCGCGAGCCTTGTTCAACGTACCGCGCCCCAGGAGCGGCCCGCTGCTCCGCAGCCCTAAGAAAGAGATTTGTATGAACGTTCTGAAATGGATCGATCAACGGCGACACTGGTGGAAGGTGTTCTTCATCATCTTTGCCGTGAGTGTCGGCGTCGTGGGATATGTCGGCTACAAGACGTACGAGTTTGCCCCGCCGATCTGCAATTTTGTCGAAGCCGACGGCAAGATCGTGATTCCCGCCGAAGACATCATCGCGGGCCAACAGATGTTCTTTCGCTATGGCCTGATGGAGTACGGCAGCTACTTGGGCGACGGCGGCATGCGCGGTCCCGATTTCACCGCTGAAGCTCTTCACTTCACGGCCCAAAGCATGAATGGGTATTACGACCAGGAATGGAAAGCGAAGATTCCCGAAGCGGAGACGCGCAAGACCGTGGTCGAGTCGTTGGTGAAGAAAGAGCTGAAGCAAAACCGTTATGAGCCGAACTATTACGACCAGGCCAGGGCGTCGACACAGGGACGATTCGATCGCGGCGCCATTGTGGTGTCGGCAGCGCAGGCGCACGCGTTCAAGCAATTGAAGGAGTTCTACGGGCAGAAATTCGGCGCCGGCGGCGAACTCGCGGGAATCGAACGCTTTAAGCCGGAAGGATATATCACCGACCCCGAGAGGATCAAACAGCTGAGTGCGTTCTTTTATTGGGGCGGTTGGCTGTGTGCCGCCGAACGCCCGGGCTATGCCTACAGCTACACGCACAACTGGCCGTTCGACCCGTTGGCCGGAAATCTGCCGCACGGCGGACTCGTGCTGTGGAGCGTCATCGGCACGCTGGTCGTCATTTTGACCATTGGCGTGATCTTCTATTATTATGGCAAGCTCGACCGAGAAGCCGTGCTCGAGCAACAACAAAGCCAGCTTCCGCCGCTCGCGACGGCGGACACGGTGGACCGGTTCAAGCCGACTCCTACGCAGCAGGCCACCTACAAATTTTTTGCAGTCGCGGCCGCGTTGTTTGCGGTGCAGTTCTTTGCCGGGCTGCTGGCAATCAGCGACTTCATCAACGTGTTCAAGCCCCTGGGCATCGACCTGACCGCCTGGCTGCCGGTGACGATTTCGCGCGCCTGGCACACGCAGATTTCCATCCTGTGGATTGCCGTGTGTTGGTTCGCGGCCACGATCTGGGTGCTTCCGCTGATTGCTCGCCCCGAACCGGCCGGCCAGCTTCGCTGGGTGAACAGCTTGTTCTGGATGTTGGTGATCGTCGCGGTTGGCGGCTCGATCGGCATTCCGCTGGGCATTAAGGGCGTGTTGGGAGAGAGCGCTGCCTGGCGTTGGCTGGGGATTCAGGGCTGGGAGTTCATGCAAATTGGCCGCCTGTATCAATACCTGCTGTACGCTTCGTTCGTGGCATGGGGCATCATCATCGCCCGTGGTGTGTGGCCGGTGTTGCGGCAGAAACAAACTTGGTCGCTGCCCAATTGGATGGTGTATTCGATCGTCGGCATCATCTTTATGTTCACGGCCTCGTTTGTCGCGGGTCCGGAAACGAATTTCGTGATCGCTGATTTCTGGCGATGGTGCACGGTACATATGTGGGTGGAAGCATTCTTCGAGTTGTTTACGACAATTATCGTCGCCTATTTCCTGTACCTCATGGGATTCGTGTCGCACCTGGTCGCGGCCCGCGTCGTGTATCTGGCGGCGGTCTTGTTCCTTGGCTCGGGCCTTATCGGCATCAGCCATAACTTTTATTGGAACGCCAAATCGATTGAAACCATCGCTCTCGGCGGCGTGTTGTCCAGCTTGCAAGTGGCACCACTGGTTCTGCTAACTGTCGAAGCTTGGCGCTTCCGACACATGCCCGATAGCACCATGGCGCAACTCGAACGGAGCCGGGGGACGTCAGCGCGCTTCGGGCTAAGCGAGGCGTTCCTCTTCCTCATCGGCGTAAACTTCTGGAACTTCATGGGGGCCGGCGTATTGGGCTTCATGATCAATTTGCCGATCGTGAACTACTATCAGCATGGCACCTACCTGACGGTCAATCATGGCCATGCCGCGCTGATGGGTGTCTACGGAAACCTGGCAATCGCCTCGATGCTATTCTGTGGCCGCTGGAATATCCGTCCCGAGCACTGGAACGGGCGACTCATTCGTACCGTTTTCTGGTCGCTCAACATCGGTTTGGTGCTCATGGTTGTTATGGACCTGTTCCCGGTTGGGGTTCACCAATTAATTGTCGCGATGACCAATGGCTACGCCTTTGCCCGCTCAAACGCCTACATCCAAGATTCCGTGTTCCAGCAGCTGACTTGGCTACGCGGCGTGGGTGTGCTGGTGTTTGTCATCGGTGGCGTGATACCGTTGACCTGGTTCATGCTCTCGCGTTGGCTCATGCTCAAGCCAGCCCAGACGCCCGAGGAACAGTTCGTGGTTCCGAAGTCGGTTCTGGCCTTGGCAGGGCCGCTCTCTGCGGCGGCAGGGAATGGGGCGCCAGTGAAATCGTTCGAATTTGTCAATCCCTAAGAATTGAGATGCGCAACCCGACGCGGGCGGCAACCGCCCGCGTCGGCGAGCGTGAATCGAATTCATGCGAGCCTCTTGCGGGACGCGACGGGCTACGGACGACATTTTCGCGGCTTGCGTTCCAGCGAATCGCGGGAACTGATCCACGAAGGCGTGGCCATTGCCAACTGCATACAAGTTACTGCCGACGATCGACGAAAACTGCTGCACGGGTTGTGGTAAGTGTGTGGCGGCGTGCGATCACGCGTGTTTGGAACTTGTGTGGAGCTACGCGACCCTGCAGCGACCGGGCGATTGCGGTAGTGAAGGCGTGTGCCGGGACACGTGTCCCGAAGGCGCCATTCGCATGGAATGGATCGCGACCGTCGGCAGTTGCGACCACGGCAACTGGCGATTCGTTGAAGCACCTAACCAGCTCGCACCGACGGCCGGCTGGGTACGTCGCTTGTTGCGCCGCAAAACCTAGCGCCGCCGCCTTGTACAAATAGAATGCGAACTGCAAGTTGTTGATACAAACGAACCACATGAAGGAACCCAGCCATCGAGATTGCCAACGAATGGAAGACTCGGCAGAGTGGGTGGACCCGACAAGTGAAAATTGGCCGCAATCGCGGCTTCGGCGCGGTCCATCCGCGCCGATTGCTGTTTGACAACCGAACCGAATGAGACGAGCCGACGTCTACGCTGCCTGGCGGTAGAAGTGCTTCAAGAGGCCACCGAGCCGCCGTTCGCACTTGACGTCGGCGAGGTCGCGGAGTGGCGGCGTGCAATCGTCGCTGTCGGCGACCTCGGCAGACGCGCCTCTCGGCCGCGGCAAGAGCACGTTGCCCACTCCTTGGTGTGGCCGGAGTTCGTGGTAGTAGGCGACGAACTCCGACACGAAGTAGTCGAAGTGCTTCTCGCCGAAGCAGATAAAGTGGTCGAGCGCTTCGTGCTGCAGCGATTGAATCCAGCGTTCAATGAAGGCATCCAAATTTGGGGCGTGGGGACCGACTGGCTTTACCTGAATCGATCGCTCCTTGAAGACCTGGTCGAATGCCTTCGAGAACATGCCGTCGTAGTCACGTGTAACGATTTCGCAAGGCAATCGCTCCGCCGCGGCGTGATCGAGAAACGCACGGGCGTGCTGCTCCATCCAACCGGCATCGGGCTGGAAAGTGCCGGGCGTGACGAACACGCGGCGGGTCGCCAGATGGATGAAGGCCAGCGCGAAGGTCTGCCGCGGTCCCTTGAGGGTCCAGATGCGCTTGCTGAAGAAATCGCATTGCCAGAGAGTCTCGGAATGAATTCGCAGGAAGTCGCTCCACGCTCCCTTGCCGCGCCGCGGTCCAGGATCAAGGCCGTGCTCGATGAGGATGTTCTTCACCGATTGCCGGCAGACTGGGCCGACGCGGAGCTTTCGCAGCTCGCCGAGTATGCGAGTGTATCCCCAACCGGTCTCCTTGGCGATCATGACGACCAACTCTCGCACGATGGCCGCCAGCCGTGGCCGCCCTTTGCGCGTCGGGCCTTTGCCGTCCTCTTTACGGACCCACCGGCGGAAGGTGGAGTAGCTGACGACGGTAATCAGGTGCCGGATGCCGGGACCCAGTTCCTTCCCCAGCTTCAATAACTTCGCGCGTTCGTCCGGGTCGAGCAAGATGTGCTTCTTCGGCACTCGCCTGCGGAGCATTTCATTTTCGGCTTTGATGAAATCGACCTGCTTCTGGAGGTCATCCGCAGTGGATCGGGCCAAAAGAAACAGCAGGGGGTGGAAGATGCGAACCATCCTGGTACAATGCTCCTCGATCTCGACAAAATCAGCGATGTGGCAAACTATTTGTACACCGAAGCGAGCCGGGAAAACGGCTGGGTGGTAGCTTAGGCAATCCTATTCGGCCGCGAAAGTGGCTGCTGCCCGATGTGGTCCATCAACCGATCCATCTTGGTTGTCCGCCCACGTCAGCCGTACCTCGATTGGGTCCACTCGCTGGATGAAGGGGGCAAAAAGTTCACGCTCCAGGACCTGCGCCATGATGGTACGTCGTACCTGGTGCCGCAATTGGAAGATGAGGATCAGCAGGACGAGATCCTGGCCGACATCTATGAAGAGGTCTTCGAGCACGAACTGTGGGCGATGGCGACCGAGCGTGCCAATGTGAGCGATACGTCAAAGTCATCGCGCGCTGCCGTGGATGAAGACTGTCCGCAGAGGAGTTGGGCGAGTCTCTTGGTCGTTCCTCTCTTGACGCTGTTTCGCGTGCGTTTTGCTAAGAAGCAATTCGACCAGGGATCAGCAACTGCCCTCGGACGGCAAGTTTTCCTTCGCGTCCGCCGCCTGCGCAAGAAACAGCCGGGTAGCTTCTTGCGACCCGGCTGCTGCGTTGAAAAAGCAATCGACTCGCGCGACGCGCTCTCGCATCGCACGAGAATCGGCAAACGAATTACGCCGATCGCCGGCGACAAAGCGGCTGCTGCCAAAGTCCTCGAACGCGAAATTCGTACTTCCGAAGGTGAGGCTACGGGCTTGACATCACAACAGCAATCAGTGCTTCGCGATATGCTTGACCGTATCCTGTCTGCGAAGTGCACGCCTTGAAGCTGCTGGGTTTCGAGCCGTTCCTTCTTGTTGCACGCGGCACCCTGGCCGGTTTTCAAATGCACGGTGACAAAGGTCGCCGCCTGGGTGGCCTCATAGGGCAGGATTCATCACGATCCCAGTGATCGAAGGCATCCGTGTCGCCTCCACAGCATGAGGGTGGTCAAGTTTGGTGCCGCCGAGCTGCGTTTCAAAGTGCGACCACGCCGCATCAAGGGGGCTCAGTTCACTAACCAGAAGCCGGTCGAAGACCGCCAGGTGGCCTTGGAGCGAAGTCTTTTCATCTCCATCTTCGATCGAATTATTCGGTGTCAAATCGAGTGCGGCGACGACGTGAAAATGTTTGTCTTCACATTTCCCCACGTCAAGTTGCGCGTTGGAAATCCACCGCAGTAGGAATCGGCCGCCACCGCCGTCCACGGTGTGGGCGGTGATGTCGACCTTCCCCTCGGGCAGTGGGGTCGTATTCGCCAGCGAAGTTTTGCGACGCGCGGCCACGTCGCAGGAGGCGAGCGGCAAGCCGGTTTCCGCCAACACAAACTGACAGGCCACATCGAGCAAGGGGTTGAAGATTTCCGAAGCATCTTGGCTGGTGTCCAGGAGAAGCAACGACCCGTGAAACCCGCCGTCTTCCTGTGCATAGGCCGCGAAATTCGCAATCGGCTCCGGTGCCGTAGCAGTCGCTTCCGCCGGCGTAATGATATGCGCGCCCAAGCACGACTTTGACCTCGCGTAGCAACCCACAAGGTATTCCGTGCTGCCACGACCGGCGTCACCGAAGTCGCCGGGACCAAAGAGAAGCGAGCGAAGTTGCGAAAGCCAAGTCATATTGCGATTGGAAATACGGACGTAGCATCGGTCCAGGAGGATAGAGCTATTTTGGCCACCAGTAATTTCTTATGCCGTAAATCCTACGGCACTGCCAATGCAACCGTCAAGTATATGCCGTTGGATCGCCCTGTACAAAAAGAATGCGAACCCCAAGTTGTTGGCAGGAACAGAACACTGGAGAAAACCCAGCCATCATGATTGCCAACGGATGGAAGGCTTGGCAGAGCGGGCAGGTGACTCTGGAAGTGGAAAATCGGTCGCGAAAGCGGCCGCGGCACGGTCCACCCGCGCCGCTTGTTTTTTGACAACGGAATGAAACCGTCATCGTCGGTGGCTAAGCGGCGACGCGGTAGAAGTGTTTCAGCAATCCGCCGAGGCGGGACTCGCACTGGATGTCCGCGAACGAATTCGCTTCCTGTTAACCATAGAGCGCAAAGTCCGCAAACGGTTCCCTTCGCTC
>JADZDJ010000221.1 GCA_020851115.1 Pirellulales bacterium | reverse complement strand
GCGTTCGGCTCACCAAGTCCGCCTTCCGCCCCATCGCCGCACGCTTGACCCGCTCTTCCGCTCTGCCTAAATGGAGCGTCATCATTCAACCAAATACCGGGTAGTTCTTTTCCGGCCGGCTGCCTAACACGCCATCGCTGCCGCCGACACCCCGTTCCGCCTCTCGATCTCACGCAAAGCTGCGGGGTTGCGAGAAATGCGGGCTAGTCCCACCACCATTGGTCCTGGGGCAGCTTGCTGATGTCCGCGCTTTGATGCGCCTTTTGCACTTCGCTCTTTTCGTCGGTCAGCAGGTTTTCCGCCTTGAGCGCGGTTCGCGGCGAAATTTCGACGCCGCCACCAATGGGGGTTACCAAACGGTTCCCTTTCCAGACGCTATTGACGGCCGATTCGACTTGCTTCACCGGGTTGAGCGTTTCCACTTTGAAGCTGGCTTCATCGCCAAAGATCGGCATCGACCAATCGGCGGCGTCATAAAAGTCACGATCCTGAATGAAGGCCGCAGCGACGGCCAAGTCGATGCAATTCCGCAATTGAGCGTACACCGGCGATACGGCCGCCAATTCGGAGAATCGCTTCGTAAACGATTCAGTGAACGTCTTGCTGGCTGCATCGACTGCCCGCGACTTCGCGCGACTGCCGTCGGCGTGGACCAACTCATCGGCACCGACCAATTTCACGCCATCGCCGATCAGTTGCATCGCATTTTGGTCATCGGCCACGCGAACGCATTGATAATCTGGCACGAAGAACCAGCGCTGCAGCTTCGAAAGTGAACCGCCCGATGCGCGATCCACATAGCTGGCAAACTTTCGCAGCGGCGGGCGCTCCAGACCGATACCGATGAGTTTCATGCGATAATCGGCCTCGACGAGTACCTGCGCAAAGTGGGTGGAAGCCGGAACGCCGGTAATTCGCACTGTCTGCATTCCCAGGCTCTCTTTCAACTTGGTGACGATGTACTGCTCTTCATTTGGCGACGATGGGCGATAGCTGCGTAAGAAAGATTGCATCCGCTGCAAGCCTTCGGGCGTGGGGTCGATCGAGCAACTAATCAGCGTGGCTTTTTTCTTGGCTGGCGGAAATGCACGCAGCGCGGTTACCAAATCGTCCAACTCAACGATCGGCCGCAGCGAATTGATCCCGCGCACGCGGCCCGATAAGTCGGGCATCCAACCTTCGGCCGGGCCGGCGATGACGATGTCTTTTGTTTCGGGGTAAAAGAAGACATATTCCACGCGGGTGAGTCCGGCGAGGTATTTCATTTCTTCAGGCACATCCAACGCGCCGGCGATGCGCTCGCCGATGGCCTTTTCCAGCCGATTCAGCGAAATCTTTCGCAGTGGACTTGGCTTAGCGACTCGTGGATTATTCGCCGACAACACCGCGCGCGCCGCAGCCAACCGCTGTCGCATCAATTGGCCGGTGTGATCGGGAAAGAATTCCGTTCGCACGATGCCTTGCGCATCGATCACAACGCCAGCCGCGCCATTCGTATTGACCACCGAAGTTTGGGGTGAAGTCGTCTGCGAAGTGGTCGTTTGCGTGGTTTGACTCGATTGTGTGGTTTGAGTCGTCTGCGCCTGTTGAGTGGTGAGCGTGGCCTGAGTCTGTTGAGTGGTCAGCGTCGCCTGTTGCGCCAGGAGCGCACTCTCGCCTATCACAATGGAGCAAACGCAAAGAATTCGGCAAACGGCAACTGGGATTCGACCCATGGAAACCCTCGGTTCTTAATTATGTTCGTGTGCTGGGATGGCCACCGTCAACAGAGGCCCAATCATGACAATTTGCGATGAGCAACAGAATCGCTAGTTCACATTGCCGCCAAAGTCGCGCTGATTTGGCTGGCGTATTGCCCCAACGGAAAAACGGCTTCTCGCAACTCTTAAGTCTAATAAGCAAAAATGAGCAAGGCAAACCGATAAAATAGGCAAATCTGGAAGTTTCTTTATTCAGCAGGCGGCTTCATTCTCATATCAGCAACGTCGGGCCAATGGGTGGCGGCTTGTGCCGACAGTGCTCAGCGATGGGTACCGCGTATTACGGTTAGGCCGGCTGTGACGACCGTCGAGGGAACATTGCCTTGTGTCGTTGCAACCCTAAAAGTATTGCTGCCTCCGTGGTGCCGATATTGTAGAGATGGTGGAAGCCAATTGCGTCTCCGGTTTGCGGAGTTTTTACCCGGTGAAACGAGGCCGTGTTATCTTGCTGTCTGCCTCGGTCGTCGCCATCGGCACGATTATCGCACTTCAATTCCACAAGCCAGACGGGCCGAAGGCCGATTCGGCCGACTGGTCATCGCCAAGTTCTGCGACGGCTGGAGCCGGCGTCAATCCAAGTAGCCCTCTCACTGCGCGTGGCCAGGGATCGTCGCTCGTGGGCGGAATTGAAAGCCCTGCCGGTGCAAAATTGTCGTCGAGCATGTCCAGTGCGCTCGCTGAATTGGACCAAAAGGTGTTTCTCCTGGAAGACGAATCCAGCCCAGCCGATTCGACCGCGGTGGCGCAAAATTCGACCCTTTCTCCGGCGTTACAGCCCCTTGCGGCTGGCCCCTTGGTCGAACTGAATTGTGGTCCGCGGTCGCACCGAATCGCCGATGGCGACACGCTTGTTCGATTAGCAGAGCGTTACCTCGGGAGCGCGGATCGAAGCATGGAGATTTTTGAGTACAATCGCGATGTGCTGCGCAGCCCCGACATGCTCCCGATTGGCAGCGATTTGAGAATTCCACCACAGATTCCCGTCAAATCAGTCGAGACAAATGCGGCAGCCAACACGGTAGCGGCCCAGTCGCCGCTGGTTCCGCTCGATCGCGCTCTCCCCGCTGCCACCGCTGCGACCACTTCTGCACGTTCGTCCAGCGACAACGGTTCCAAGCAGCGTACTTACGAGGTTAAAGTCGGCGATAGTCTGG
>JADZDJ010000220.1 GCA_020851115.1 Pirellulales bacterium | reverse complement strand
TTTTGGGCAGACGGCCACGCAGTTTTGCGCGTTGCCGCATTCCTGAATACCACCTTCCGACATCAGCCCTTCGAGCCGTTCGTTGGCGTTCATTTGACCCGTCGGATGCATATTAAACAACATTGTCTGGCTGATGGCGGCCGCGCCGACGAAGCCGCGATTGTACTTCGCTTGCTTGCGGGCTGCGAATTGTTCGTCGGTTTCCCCTTCGTGGCGGAAGACTTCGATCTTGCTGTATTGCGGGCAAGCTTCCAGGCAACAGCCACAACTCATGCATTCGCTGAGGGGATAGACTTGCTGCTGCGTTTCAGGCGAAATGCGAGGGCCGGGTCCGTGGCCGAAGTAGCCATCGACGGGGATCCAGGCTTTGATGCGTTTGAGCGTCTGAAACAGGCGGCCGCGATCGACCATTAAATCGCGCACGACGGGAAACTTCGAGGCGGGTCGAAGTTCAATGTCGCTCGGATTGACTTCGAGCAGCCGATCGACGAGCGCCGAGCAAGCCTGCCGCACGCGGCCGTTGATGACCATCGTGCAAGCGCCGCAGACTTCTTCCAGACAGTTGCAATCCCAAGTGACCGGCGCAACTTTTTGCCCGTCGATCGTCGTCGCCATTGCCGCAATGCGCTGCAGCACGCTGATGACGTTCATGTCGCGCTCGTACGGCACGCGAAACCGCTGCCAATAACTCGACTGGCCGGGGCCGTCTTGCCGCAGCACGCGCACCTCAAATGAGTCAGGATGCAATGCGTGACCATTGTGGCCGCTAGCAGAGCGAGAATCTTCGTGCTTGGTCATTTTAAATAATCGCAACGAACGCGGACTTGCGCGGTTCGGATTAGGAGTTGAACGTTATTTTTCTAACCGCTAATTCACATTCATCAACGCTGATAGGTACCAGATAGAATTCAAGGCATTAGCGCTTATCAGTGTCCATCAGCAATTCAAACTTGCTTGCCAATCCGCGGAAATCTGGCCATCCGTGGTCGGATACGTTGATTCAGGTTGGTGCAGCAACCGTGGCGGATCCGCTGGGCTGTCCATGTCCGTTGGCGCCAGCAGTCGCCGACTTGGCGGCTTCGCGTTCTTTCCACGCTTGTTCGATCAATTCGGCCCCGACGAGGCCATACAACCTCGGTCGCGGCGGGATAAGCGAAGTATCGACTTCTTGATAGGAAAGTTGCGGCTCGCCGTCGGGCGAGAGCTTGGCGATGGTGGATTTAAGCCATTTCTTGGTATTCTCTTCAAACCGATCGCACCAGCGCTCGGCCTCCCGCCGTCGCGTGATCGTGTCGTTGCCGTCGAGGCCAGGCATTGAAAACTCTGGCTTGTAGTGCGCACCGCGGCACTCGTCGCGTTGAACTGCGCCGCGCAAAATTGTCTTGGCCAGCGGGAACATATCGAGTAGCGACTTGGTGAACACGACGTTCTGATTCGTCCAGTTTCCCGTATCCGACAGCGAGCAGCGTTTGGCGCGCTCGTGCAATTCGCTCACTTTGTCGTAAGCATCACTAAGTTGCTTGTTGTGACGCACCACCGTGGCGGCTTTGGTCATCACGTCCCCCAGTTCGCTGTGAATGCGATAGGGGTTTTCACCACCAGCAGGCCGTTTGAGCAACTTATCGTGGATTTCTTGCTGCCGCTTTTGAGCCGCCTGAAAGAGCGAAGCAGGCTGATCGGCCGCAGCGCCGCTCTTAAGCGAGCCAAGCAACGATTCGACGGTGGGTGCGACGATCAAGCCGCTGAAAATACAACTGAGCAACGAATTGGCGCCTAAACGATTCGCGCCGTGATACTGATAGTCGCATTCGCCAATCGCGTACAGACCGGGGATATTCGTTTGTTGGTTGCGAATCGCGCCAATTTTCAAGCCACCGCTGGCTGCGCGTTCGTAATCGACCCACAGCCCTCCCATCGAATAGTGAACGGCCGGGAAGATTTTCATTGGCACCTCGCGCGGATCGACTCCTTGGAATTTTTCATAAATGCTGAGGATGCCGCCGAGCTTCTGGTCGAGAACTTTTCGTGGAATGTGCGTGAGATCGAGATAGACGCAAAGCCGATCTTTCTCGACGCTCAATCCTTCATTCGTACAGACGTTGAAGATCTCGCGCGTCGCAATATCGCGCGGCACTAAGTTGCCGTATTGCGGATAGCGCTCTTCGAGGAGGTAATACCGCTCGGTTTCGGGAATGGACTGCGGCTCGCGCGGGTCTTGCGGCGTACGTGGCACCCAGACGCGGCCCCCTTCGCCGCGGGCGCTTTCGCTCATCAATCGCAGCTTGTCGGCGCCCGGCACGGCGGTTGGATGAACCTGAATGAACTCGCCATTACCGTACAGCGCGCCGGCCTGATAGCAGCGGCTGGCGGCGCTGCCGGTGCAGACCATCGACATCGTCGAACGGCCATAAATCAGCCCGCAGCCCCCAGATGCCACAACGACCGCATCGGCCGGAAACGAGCGGATTTCCATCGAAACCAAGTCTTGGGCAATCGCGCCGCGGCAGCGACCGTTCGCGTCGAGCACCGGCGTGAGCAAATCCCAAAACTCGTACTTCGTGATCTTGCCGGCCACTTCCCAGCGGCGGACCTGCTCGTCCAGCGCATAGAGCAACTGCTGGCCCGTCGTTGCACCGGCAAACGCGGTGCGCTTATAGAGCGTGCCCCCGAAGCGGCGCTGATCGCGGTAGCCTTCCGATGTGCGATTAAACGGCACTCCCAGGCGATCCATGAGGTCGATAATGCGCGGCCCCCAATCGCACATTTCCTTCACTGGCGGCTGATGCTGGAGAAAATCGCCGCCATACACCGTATCGTCGAAGTGCTTCCATTCGGTGTCCCCTTGTTGGCGCGTCAGGTCGTTGACGCTGTTAATTCCTCCCTGGGCACAAACGCTATGCGAACGCTTGACGGGCGTCAGGCTGAGCAAATCGACATCAATTCCCAGTTCGGCTAGTTTCATCGAAGCCGCAAGCCCCGCTAGGCCGCCGCCAACCACTACGACACGTTGCTTTGCCATCTTTGATTACCCTTTCCATAAGCCGCGTGCCGCCGAATGCGACGCCTGGGTGTTCCTCTGATTGCCGGACCCGTCGCACGAGTTCGTACGCGACCTACTTGGTTTCCGTATTCTCTTCGGATTTTGAACTGGTCTGGCGCTCGTCGAGTAATTTTTCGACCTCTGAATTGACGCGATTTTCTTCCGCCAAATGAACGCCTTCGTAAACCTTCGCCTTTTCGATGTCAGCAGTGCTCATCCCGTATAATGCACTCATGCCGACGATGGCCAGCAAAATGCCGATGGCAGAACAAACGTAGCCGGCGCGGCGCTGGGCGCCTTCGCTCGTCCACAGGCCCCATGTGATGCCGAATGTCCACAAGCCGTTGGCCAAGTGATAGACCGCGCACAGGGTGCCGACGGCATAGATGATCTGAATGGGTAGCGGGCGAATGGCGATGGCCGCTGACGAAGTGGCGTGTTCTGCGTCAAATTCTCCACCGCCCAGGAAGCTACCGAGATGATGCAACTGCCAGATATGGAACAAAATGAACGCGGCCACAAGCATTCCAGTCGCGCGTTGCAGTGTATACGGAATGTTGCTGCCTTACTTATATTGCCCAACGTTGGGCATCGCCCCGCTGGCGATCCAAAATCCAACGAAGCCGTGGAACAGGATCGGAATGAAGATAAACGTCCATTCGACAAACGGCAGCAGCGGCCCCAGCGAATGAATACGATCGACCTGTTCCTGAAAGGTCTGTGGCCCGCCGAGCACTGAAGCATTTGTCGCCAGATGCAACACCAGATATGCCCCCACGGGCATTACTCCGGCCAGCGAAAACAGGCGGTAAATAAGAAATTGATGCCGGCCGATCCAGCAGCTTCCGGCATCGTTGTTGGATTTCGTCGCTCTTGCAGTTTCCACGGGGGAGAGTTTCAAAAGAATGTACGATTGGAAAGCACTTGTCGCTGTCGGCATCGGATATTCTTGTCGACAGCTTCCGGCAAGCGCCTTTGCTGTAGTATATGAATCGGCCAGCGGCGTACAAGGTAAGTAAATGCCCAGAGCAGATCGTTTTTAAATTTACCAGCGCCCGAATCCGACTCTCATAGGGGGAAGTAGCGGTGGGAGCATGTTGAAAAACCGCGCCGGCCTTCATCCGCATGTGCTTTCAGCATGCGTCCCGATTTAGCGAGATCAGAATATCAGCAGCCCTGGTCGAGCGTCGTGACTCGCAATCAAGGGGAATCGCGTTCTTACAGATTGCTACGAATTGAATTCCTGCCGTTTGAGTCTGGGTGATTCGGCTATTTTGTAGCGCGGACGCTGCGCCTCTTTTTCTAACGCCTTGGATTGCCACAAATCTCTCCCGAAATCGGCCACTTGTGTGGTTCCCGGCGCTTCATCGCCGTGCATCACACGTCGCTGCCTGAAGTGCAATATCGGCGTGTGCCGCTTTTCTAAATCGTAACCGTTCACGGCATTAGGCAGCCGGCCGGAAAAGAACTACCCGGTATTTGGTTGAATGATGACGCTCCATTTAGGCAGAGCGGAAGAGCGGGTCAAGCGTGCGGCGATGGGGCGGAAGGCGGACTTGGTGAGCCGAACGC
>JADZDJ010000219.1 GCA_020851115.1 Pirellulales bacterium | reverse complement strand
TTGGCACCTCGATGTCGGCTCATCACATCCTGGGGGTGGAGAAGCTCCCAAGGGTTTGGCTGTTCGCCAATGAAAGTGGTACGTGAGCTGGGTTCAGACCGTCGTGAGACAGGTCGGTCCCTATCTGCTGTGGGCGCACGAAACTTGCGGAGATTCTTCTTTAGTACGAGAGGATTTGGAAGGACGTTCCTCTGGTGTACCAGTTGTCGCGCTAGCGGCACGGCTGGATAGCTATGAACGGAAAGGATAAACGCTGAAAGCATATAAGCGTGAAGCCCGCTCCAAGATCAGGTTTCGTTGGGCAATTAGCCCGAAAGTCCCCTGGTAGACCACCAGGTCGATAGGCCGGATGTGTACGTGCAGTAATGCATTTAGCTAACCGGTACTAACGGACGAACGCTTGACCGCCTATATCAAGCGCTCTCACTTCACTGTGAGAGTAAAAATAGGCTGCTACTGGAAACGTAACGTGTTTTCCAGAGAGTCACGAAAAGAAGGTGCCAGTTACTGCAACCATTTGAATACCAAGTTGGTGCCCGCCTACCGGCGGTGCCAACTTTTTCCGGCGACCATATCCGAAAGGTCACACCCGTCCCCATTCCGAACACGGTAGTTAAGCTTTCGGAGCCGATGGTAGTACCAAAAGTGCGAGAGTAGGTATCGCCGGATTATTTTGAATTCAAAAGCCCCGCAGTCCAATGGTCTGCGGGGTTTTTTGTTTATGGTGTTAAGTCTGCACCTGCTGAAAAACGAAGTGCATGGCCGCCGCAACCTCCTCGCCGACGGACAAATACCTGCAACATGCTCTGGCAGCAGTACGCACCAGACACTTCGCCCACCGGGCCCAGGCGCAACTCGGACCTTCGCCGCACAGCCTGCTCCTGCAAACCCTCGGTCAATTCCGCGCGGAACAAATCCGGTAACAATCACAACCAGTTGAAATGCCGACCTTTTAACAGCCACTCCCGCACGCTCCCGCACCCTGCGGAAAAAATTCCAGTTCTTCAGGCCTTGAATAGTTTTTCGAAGATGTTCTATACTAATGGGCTTTCGGTCAGACCGCCTAGCCTTTGGGGCGACTCGTCTTCGCCAGGGGGTGTGGCCTCGGCCGAACGAATTCCTCGGCCGAGCCGCGTTGGGCGACCGAAACGAGGGGACTGGCTAGTTTTTTCCAATTTCGTTTTTAACCATGAAGATTCGCGCCAGCGTCAAGCGTCTTTGCGATAACTGCAAAATTGTCCGTCGTCGTGGCGTTGTGTTCGTGGTATGTAGCAACCCGCGTCACAAACAGCGACAAGGTTAGGAACACCAGCGCGACAGGTGGATGCTAGCCTGGCGTTTTGGTGAATTGAGCAGACCATCCGACCACACATCGGACCAACAGATACAACGGAGCTTCCTGTATGCCTCGCCTGCTCGGCGTCGATATTCCGCCAGACAAACCAACGTTTATTTCGCTGCAATATTTGTATGGCGTGGGATCGCGGGTTGCACGCGAGCTGTGTCACAAGGCTGGCGTCGATCCGCACTCGCGCGCCCGCGACTTGCACGAAGACGAAGTGGCGCGAATGGCGGCGCTGCTCGACAAGGACTACACCGTCGAAGGCCAGCTTCGTCGGCAGTTAACCCAAAACGTTGCGCGGCTGAAAGATATCAACTGCTATCGCGGCATTCGGCACCGGCGCGGGTTGCCAGTTCGAGGCCAGCGCACCCGCACCAACGCTCGCACTCGCAAGGGTCCGAAAAAGACCGTTGCCGGCAAGAAGGGCGTAAAGGACATGAAGTAGTCGGTGGCCGGTCGTCAGTTGATTTGACGCTGACGACCTGCCGACTGCTGAAATAACCACTGACCACCGTTCACGGACAACCGACCAAATGGCCCAAGTCAAAAAAAAGAAAGCTCGTCGCAATGTCTCGCTGGGGATCGCCTACGTCCGGGCGACGTTTAACAACACGACGGTGACGATCACCGACAGCAAAGGCGACGTGCTGTGCTCGGCCAGTGCAGGCACAACCGGTTTTAAAGGTTCGCGCAAAAGTACACCCTTCGCCGGGCAGATGGCGGCCCAGCAAGCCGCCGAAAAGGCGACCAAGTTTGGCATGAAGGAAGTCGACGTGAAAGTTAAAGGGCCAGGCAGCGGACGCGAGAGCGCCATTACCGCATTGCAGGCAGCCGGGCTTACGATTAAGTCGATCGAAGATATTACTCCACTGCCGCACAATGGCTGTCGCCCGCCGAAGCGGCGGCGAGTGTAAAAAGTAGATGAATGATGTACGGCAGTCAGGTGCCACCAAAATATTAATCGTCGTTCAGCGTTCATCGTCTGCACAACCCAAGAAATTGTAAATTCAACTAGTACACCCAACCGACCAACCGCTCTATGGCTCGAACGACTGGACCTGTATGCCGATTATGCCGCCGCGAAGGCATGAAGCTCTTTTTGAAGGGTACGCGTTGCGACACGCCCAAGTGCGCCATCGAGCGCCGCGAATCGCCCCCCGGCATGCACTCTCGTCGCGGCAAGCTGACCGACTACGGCATTCATCTCCGCGAAAAGCAAAAGGTGAAGCACTACTATGGCGTGCTAGAACGTCAATTCCGCGGCTATTACAACCGAGCGGTCAAAGGCAAAGGCAATACCGGTGAAGTCTTAATGAGCCTACTGGAGCGCAGGCTCGATAATATCGTTCATCGTCTTGGCTTCGGCGCGTCGCGCGCACAAGCCCGGCAACTGATTCGCCATGGACACATTACGGTGAATGGTCGGCGCTGCGACATTCCCAGCTATTTGGTCCACGTCGGTGACGTCATTCGGGCCAAGAATCGAGCCAAGAGTTTGCAAGCGGTACAAGTTGTCGTAGCGGAGTTTCATCGCGATATTCCCGATTTCCTGTCGCGCGTCGACGGCGCCATTCCCGAAGGCCGCGTCAATCGCCTGCCCACTTCCGAAGATGTTTCGCTGGGCGGCATTCAAGCGAACTTGATCGTCGAGTTGTGTTCGAAATAAGAGTGTCTGATGTTTGGTCGTTTGGCGCCTAGTACGGTAATTCGCCCGACGACCAGCCACCAGACTGCCAGGCACTCAATACCAGAGGTATACCATGCACATTCGTTGGCGCGGATTGGAACTGCCCAGCCAGGTCGTTTGCGACCAGAAATCGCTAAGTTCCACGTACGGCAAATTTGTCGCCGAGCCGTTCGAGCGCGGCTTCGGCGTAACGATCGGCAATTCGCTGCGGCGGATTTTACTTTCCAGCTTGGAAGGTAGCGCGGTCACACAGATCAAGATCCAAGGCGCCCAGCATGAATTCACGACGCTACCTGGGGTCGTCGAAGACATGACCGACGTCGTGTTGAACGTCAAGTCGCTCGTGGTGAAAAACCACACCGACCAGACAAAGATTATGCGGATCGAGAAGAATTCCCGTGGCGCAGTGACCGGGGCCGATGTGCAGACCGACGATACGGTTGAGATCATCAATAAGAATCATGTGATCGCCACGATGACCGACGACGTGCCCTTCACGCTGGAAATGGTCGTTGAGAATGGCCGCGGCTATGTGCCCGCAACCGAGCACAGTCCGAATACGCAAGAGATCGGCATCATACCGATCGACGCGGTGTATAGCCCGGTAGTTCGCGTGCGATATGAAATCGAGGAAACCCGCGTTGGGCAAAAGACGAACTACGACAAGCTGACGATGGAGATTTGGACCAATGGCTCGCTCGGTCCGGAAATGGCCTTGGTCGAGTCTGCCAAGATTCTGCGCAAGCACCTCAACCCGTTCGTGCAATACACCGAGCTGGGCGCTCGCGTCGGTGGAGCGGGTCGCAGCGGCGGTGGCGGCGCCGATTCCGCCATGGAGCAGAAATTGAGTATGACGCTGGCCGATCTAAAGCTTTCAGTACGGGCCAGCAACTGCTTGGAGAGCGAGAATATTTCTACCGTCCGCGATTTGGTGCAGCGCAGCGAGGATCAATTGCTGGAAGTCCGTAATTTCGGCGAAACAACGCTGAAGGAAGTGAAAGAAAAATTAACCGAACTCGGCCTGCGGCTCGGAATGCGAGTGCCGGCCGGAGTGTAGCAGATCAAACTTCATCGTTCATAATTCATCGCTTCAAATACCGTCATGCGACACCGTAAACGTGGCCGGGTGCTTGGTCGATCGCCGTCTCATCGCAAGGCGCTGTTGCGCAATTTAGCCAGCGCGCTGTTTCTGACGGAGCGCGACAAAGAAGACTATCTCGATGCGAAAATGGCTCCCAAAGTCAAGGGTCGCATCGTCACAACGCTTCCCAAGGCCAAAGAGGTTCGTACGGTGGTCGAACGATGCATCACCATTGCTCGCAATGCATTACCGGCCGTTGATGCAGCCGAGAAATTGGGGCCTGGCGCCGAGCGCAACACAGAAGCGTGGCGAGCGTGGCGAAAAAGCAAGAAATGGCAGCAGTGGGCCGCAGCAATGGCACCGGCGGTCAACGCTCGCCGTCGCGTGTTGACTCTGTTGGGCAATAAAGAAGCGACCGAATTGTGTTTCTCGGTCGTCGCTCCACGATTTGCCGAGCGGTCAGGTGGCTATACGAGAGTGGTCCGCCTCGCAGATCCGCGATTGGGCGACTCTGGCACTCGAGCCGTCTTGGAGTTTGTTGGCGTCCGCGACCGTGCCGCGAAGAGGGCTCCTGCTCCGAGATTTGAAACTGAACCGGCGGCCACGTAGGGCCGATGCTTGCGAAAGTTCCATCCATCCGCGCGCCCTGAACGGACGAAATTCCATTCATCTTCAGAATGGCGGTAGGGCACGCAGCTTCACTTGCAATTCTTACACACAAGTTCGGGCATCTTCTGCCCGCCCAAATCGCAAACGGCCGCCGATTCTCTCTGTAGTTTGCCGATTTTCCCTAATTTCCAGCCGATTTTTCTGTTCGGCGAGAGAATTATTGAAGTTTTCTCATGCCGACGCCGATTGGCACGCCCTGTGCATTTCAAAACGACGCTCGTGCTGGACCCAGTTGGTCCCCAAGCCGTCCCCGCAGACATCTTGGGGGCCAAAGCAACCATCGCGAGCGATCAAGCCCGTGAATCTTAGGCCGAGTCGCCGCAAATTTGGCGACAACTTGATGCCCGAAAGTGGGCAACGCCACCTTTTCACGGCAGCCATAGGGGTTCGGTCGGCGAAAGCGCACCGCCGGCCGAGCCCCTTTTTGTTTGGGAAATTGAACTTGCGATGTAGGATGTGTCTTGGTTCAGCGTGAACTGGAATTCTTCTCGCGTGGCGTTCGCGAGTGTGGAAGGCATCCTGCCGTGGTAATTGTGGCGTCGTGCCGCGAAGGTTGATCGCGACGATTCCACAGCCAACCAAACCACCGGCGAATTCAGCCCGGCTTGCCCACGCGTTCGCCGGCCAGACGGTTGAGCCATGGGTCGGCATGCCGCCGATCCGCCGGCGATTCGGCGGTCGAACTCGAATGGACGGCTGCAAAAAAGGTATTGTCCGCATACACTACCCTGTAGCGACGATTCGCGGCGGCACACGGCCCGTCGGCGACGGGCGGCCAATCAACGACAAGCGATGCGAGAGCAGTTCCATGGATGCTAAGTGCGAACAACCATCCACCGATCTTCGCGACTTGCCTGACGCATCGGAAGTACGGATGCTCCGAAGCGGCAAGTGGCAATCAAGCTCCACGAAGCGTTGGGGAAACGTCTTCAATCCGTCAACGGGCAACGTGATCGCGCAAGTTCCCTTTTGCACCGCCCACGAATCGATTCAGGCGATCGAAGGCGCTGCGGCGGCCCTGGACGCATGGGCCGAGACGCCCGTCGTCGAACGCGCGAGAATCATGTTCCGTTATCGCGAACTGCTGCAAGGAAACTTCGAGGGTTTAGCGGCTTTGACAACTCGGGAGCATGGAAAGACGCTGGCCGAATCGCGGGCCTCCGTTCAACGGGGCATTGAAATGGTCGAGTTTGCCTGCGGCATTTCCAGCCTCATC
Source organism: Pirellulales bacterium (assembly GCA_020851115.1). GTDB lineage: Bacteria > Planctomycetota > Planctomycetia > Pirellulales > JADZDJ01 > JADZDJ01. The sequence continues at coordinate 5,124 of JADZDJ010000219.1, read as the reverse complement.
ATGGGGCAAAGCCTGGACAACATTGCACGGGGCGTCGATGCCGAAACCAGCCGGCATCCTGTAGGCGTCTGCGTCGGGATTACTCCGTTCAACTTTCCCGTCATGGTGCCTCTGTGGATGTTTCCCGTTGCTTTGGTCTGCGGAAATACGTTTGTTCTCAAGCCCTCGGAAAAGACTCCCTTGTCGGCAGTGCGATTGGGCGAATTGCTGCTTGAGGCAGGTTTGCCAGCAGGTGTCTTTAGCATCGTCCACGGCGATCGGGAGTGCGTTGACGCGCTGCTCACGCATCCCCTCGTGCGCGCCATTTCCTTTGTCGGCTCAACCCAGGTTGCTCGGCATGTCTACGAAACTGGCACTTCGCACGGTAAACGGGTTCAAGCGGCCGGTGGCGCGAAGAATCACCTGATCATTTTGCCGGACGCAGATGTCGATCTGGCGGTCAACGCAGCCGCGGCATCCGCTTTTGGTTGTGCCGGCGAGCGCTGTATGGCCGGCAGTGTGGTCGTAAGCGTTGACTCGATCGCCGAAACTCTCGTTGACAGGCTCTGCTCAAAGGCCGAAAGCATGCGAGTTGGTCCCACCGACTTTGGCGCGGAAGTCGACATGGGCCCCGTCATTTCGCCGCAGCATCGAGATCGCGTGACCAGCTACCTGGATGTCGCCGCGGAAGAAGGAGCGCAGGTAGCGCTCGACGGACGACAACGACGATTTGACGGCGAAGGCTTTTTGCTGGGGCCGAGTATTGTCGATCGGGTGCGGCCCGAAACGCGATTGGCGCGCGAGGAAATCTTTGGACCCGTGCTCTCCGTCGTTCGCGCAGCCGACTTCGATGCAGCGCTGGCCGTCGGGAAGAATTGCCCGTTCGGCAATGGAGCATCGATCTTCACGCAAAGTGGTTGGGCGGCTCGCGAGTTTAAGCGCCGCTTCAATGCCGGCATGATCGGAATCAACGTGGGTGTTCCCGCGCCCATGGCGTGGTTTCCATTCACCGGCTGGAACCAATCATTTTTTGGCGATCTCCACCTTCAAGGAACCGAAGGAATCGCGTTTTATACCCAACAAAAGTCGGTACTGACTCGCTGGTTCAAGGCATCGACCGATTCCCATCACGACCAGGTATGGAAAGTATAGCCGCAGAGGTCGTCCAGGGATTCATGGATCAACGGCGGCAAGTCGCCTGCGCACTGCTTTGCTGGCGATGCCGGGCGAACAGAAACCAATTCGCCAGGGCGATTCCATGGGAGTTACGCGCACTCGTCACGGCTGGCGCATCCGGAATCGGCTGGTCGATCGCACGTGCGCTGCATGCTGCGGGAGCCAGAGTGCATGGTTGCGCAATCGAATTCGTTAGCAATCCAAACAGGAAACGCCCGCCGCCGGATAGTCAACCGGAACGGCGACACGATTTTGCCGCTAGGTGATCCGAGTTGACCGCTGCTCGTACTCATGCGGGCGAATCGAGATACGGATCCTGCCCCATTTGTAAGATGATCTTGTTGCGTTCTCGTTCGTGATACATTAATGCCTTGCGGTCGCGGAAGTGTCGGCGTTCGATGCGGCGTTGAGCTTTGCGGAACAGGCTCGATTTGTGGTCAAACGAGTTTTCCGACAGACGGTGGCCCAATTCGGCCAGCTTCGCAGCCCGCTTTGGCCCTAAGCCCATGATGAGGATGTCGTCATCGAGCGAAAGATATTGTCGATACGTACCGGGGTCGCCTTGCCGGCCACAGCGACCAATGAGTTGGCGATCGACGCGGGCGGCATCGTGCATCTCGGTGCAAATCACATGCATGCCGCCCAACTCGACAATCCCTGGACCAAGTCGGATATCGGTTCCGCGGCCGGCCATGTTGGTCGATACCGTGACGCGGCCCGATTGCCCAGCCAAGGTCACGATGTCGGCCTCGGCCGCAATATGCCGAGCGTTCAGGACTTGATGCGGCACGCTAGCGCCGCCCAGCAGCTTCGAGAGCTTTTCGGATTTATCGATCGATCGCGTCCCGATCAGCACCGGGCGGCCGGCATCGCACATCTCGCGCACTTCCTCGACAATGGCCGCGAACTTGGCGTCCTCGGTGCCGAATGTTCGCGACGGCAGGCGCTTGCGAATCGGCGGCCGATGAGTGGGAATCTGCACGACTTGAACTTGATAGATCTTTCGCAGCTCGCCCGCGGAACTAATCGCCGTGCCGGTCATTCCAGCCAGCCGTTTGTATCGCAGGAAGTAATCTTGAATCGTGATTCGCGCCGCGTGCCCAGTGGCGATGGTCACGCTCACGTTCTCCTTGGCTTCGATGGCTTGATGGAGGCCGTCGCGCCATTTTCTCCCCTCCGCCAAGCGGCCGGTAAATTCGTCGACAATGACAATTTCGCCGTCGCGAACGACGTAGTGGCGGTCCAGAATAAAAGCCCGTTCGGCCTTGAGCGCCCGTTCGATCGAGTCGTAAAGAGACAACATGCCGACTTGCTCGACCCAGCCGCTCCGCGGCAACAACCGCACGAGTCGGCGGCCTTCGGCATTCAGTTCGACCGTTCGCTTTTCCGGATCGTATTCGTAATGTTGGTCTTCGAGAAAATGACCGACGGCGGCGGCACTCCATTTGAACAGCTCGGCCTCGGCCCGTTGCGCCTCGTCGGGTAGCGAACTGATGATCAGCGGCGTGCGGGCTTCGTCGATCAAGATGCTGTCCGCCTCATCGACGAGCACGTACGACGCCTGGCGCTGCACCGGCTTTTCGCCGCCCGCGTCGTTTCCCTGCCCGAGCATTTGGGCAACGAGATCTGTCTGACCTTCGTGAATGCGGCGGAGCAGCAACCGGTCGCGGAGAAAATCGAAGCCGAATTCATTGGCCGTGCCATAAGTGATGTCCGACGCATAGGCTTTGCGACGATCATCTTGCGGCTGTTGCGATTGAATGACGCCGATCGACATCCCGAGCAGTTCATAGATGGGGCGCATCCAATCGGCGTCGCGCTTGGCGAGGTAATCGTTGACCGTGGCCAAATGAACCCCCTCGCCGGTCAATGCCGACAGATACAGCGGCAGCGTGGCGGTCAGAGTCTTGCCTTCGCCGGTTTGCATTTCGGCGATGGCCCGATGGTGTAAGGCAATGCCGCCGAGGAGTTGCACGTCGAAGTGCCGCATGTTCAGCGTGCGGCGTCCGGCTTCGCGGACGAGGGCATAGGCTTCCGGCATCAGCTTCGGCAGCGGTTCGCGACTTTTGGCGCGATACTTCAATGCCAGGCTGCGTTTGCGAAGCTCTTCGTCGCCGAGCGCTTGCAGTTCGGGCTCCAAGGCTCCGATGGCGGGAATTAGTTTCGACCAGCGACTCAATCGCCATTTCATCGGACTGACAGTCATCGACGTTCCGTGCGGCATGGGATGATCGCTGGCAAGAAGATTCGATCGACTCGGCTATCTATTCTTGCACGCGATCGCGGAAAATGCGCGGATGGCTGGAGGACGGTTCCAGCGAGGGGCAAATTCCTTGGACGACTGCCCCCGTCGGGGCACATCGGAGAAAGGATGCCCCTCCGAACAATCCAATCGCGCCATCGGCACGGAATATACCGGTGAAACGCCGCCGCTCGGAATAGCAACTGACGCCAATCCGGCGGCGGCATTTCTAGATGTCAACGTGTTCTGCTAGCGGCCGACGCCAGATTCATCTGCTTGACGTACGGATTGATGACGATCTGCGGCACCGGCCCGCGGAGCGATGCAACCTTGTCGCGCTTGGCCGACGAAGGCTTGGCATCGCTGTTGGGCGGATCGAGACGCTTTTCCGGCACGAAGGGGTTGATGATTTCTTGGGCTTCAACCACTTCCACTTCGGGCGTCGTGATTCCCGGAGGATAAGCAAACGGGCTCCAGCCATAAGACCGCGGCACGGGCCGACTATAATAAACCGGCGGAAACATGGCATAGTACGGCACTTGGTTGACACGGTTGCCGTACAAGCCATAGGGGAAGTTAATTCCCAATGCACCGATGCCGCCAAAGCCACCGTCGCCAAATTGGGCTTGAGCCGACGGAACGCCGACCATCGAAAACAAGGCAATGACCAGACCGAACAAGACGACTCGTTTCATCGCGGCTACCTCCAGGGAGCAAAAGTCAAGGCAATGAGTCAAGTCATACCGGTTGTATGGAAAAGACTCAAAATTCAGCACCACGTTCTACACTAAACAGCCGATCAACACTTTTCAACTGCCGGGCTGAAAGATTCGAGTTCCTGCCTGCTGGGCCAATTCGAAACGGCTATTTTGCGGCGGTAAATCATCGCTAGAAGTGCCGACGGTAGCTTGGCCCCCGGTGGCCGGCTACGGCTTCAACTGGGACGACGGCAACCGGCTGATCGGTTTCACCAACAGCCAGCACAGCGGCGAAAACGTCGCCTACGCCTACGACAACGCCGGCCAGTTGACCGGGGCCAATTACACCAGCCAAACCGACGAAACCTACAGCTACGACGACAATGGCAACCGCACCGGCGGCGGCTACGACACGGGGGACAATAACCAGCTAGATTCCGACGGCACGTTCCATTACACCTACGACGGCGAAGGAAACACGCTCACCAAGACCAGGCTTTCCAACGACCCGGCCGACGATCATCAGACCGAGTACGCCTGGGACCACCGCAACCGGCTGACGGAAGTTGTTTTCAAAGACAACGGCGGGGACGTGACCAAGCGCGTCGAGTATTCTTACGACGCCTTCGACCGCTGGATTCGCAAGACGGTCGATGCAGGGGACGACGGCATCGACCGCACGCTGGCGAACGTCTACGACGGCGACCAAATCGTCTTGCAGTTTGCCGATGACGATGCCGCCGACTTGGCGGCCGGCGACTTGACGCATCGCGATCTGTGGGGACCGGCGGTGGACGAGCTGCTGGCCGACGAGGCGGTTAGCGCGCTGGGTTCGGCGGGCACGGTCTCTTGGCCGCTCGGGGATCACGTAGGCACCGTCCGCGACATCGTGCAAGACGCCAGCGGCAGCGCCACGGTCGTCGATCACAACAGCTACGATAGCTTCGGCAACAAACTCAGCCAAAGCAGTGCCGCAAGCGACATCGCCTTCGGCTTCACCGGCCGAGCGTTCGACGCCGACACCGGCCT